>JALYPS010000350.1 GCA_030856285.1 Pseudomonadota bacterium | reverse complement strand
GCTGGGGGCCAGCGCCGCCACAGCGCAGCAGTCCTCGGGCCCAGGCGCCGCCCAGGTGATCCAGGCCGACGGCCGCAGCAGCCTGTCGGCCGGCCTCGCCGACGCCGGCCAGCTGGCGTCCGGCCTCGCGCTGGAGCACTCCGTCGGCATGGCGCCGGGGTTTGCGGATCCCGACATCGGCTTCTCGCCACCGACCAGCCAGGCAGAGGGCGAGGCCATGATGGCCCGGGCGAACGGCAATCCGAACTTCAGTCCGCTGGGCCGGGCCAACTCCGACATGGCCGTATCGAACGGCAAGCTGTTCGTCGGCAATTTCAATGGCTTCAACGCTTATGACATTTCCGGCGGCGCCACGCCGCGGCTGGTCATGTCGGTGGTCTGCCCGGGAGGCCAGGGCGACGTCTCGGTGCACGGCGACCTGCTGTTCATGTCGGTCGAGGAGAACCGTGGCCGGCTGAACTGCGGCGCCGCGACCACGGAGGACGACGTCACCAGCCAGCGCTTCCGCGGCGTCCGCATCTTCGACATCAGCGACCTGAACGCGCCGCGCCAGATCGCCGCCGTCCAGACCTGCCGCGGCTCGCATACCCATACGCTGGTCCCGCATCCGACCGACGCCAACGTCCTCTATATCTACAACTCGGGCACGTCGGACGTGCGCGGCGCGGCGGAGCTGGCTATCTGCACCGATGGCCAGCCGGACCAGAACCCCGAGACCGCCCTGTTCTCGATCGATGTGATTAAGGTGGAGCTGAACCGCCCGCAGGACGCGGCGATCGTCAACCGGCCGCGCATCTTCGCCGATAGCCAAACCGGCCGTGTGGCGGGTCTCTGGCGCGGCGGTCGAGCGGGCATTGCGACCCAGAACACCGCCCAGACCAACCAGTGCCATGACATCACGGTCTTCCCCGAGGTCGGGCTGGCGGCCGGTGCGTGCAGCGGCAACGGCATCCTGCTGGACATCTCCGATCCCGAGAACCCGCGCCGGACGTCGGACATCTTCGATCCGGACATGGCCTACTGGCACTCGGCCACCTTCAACAACGCCGGCGACAAGGTTGTCTTCACCGATGAATGGGGCGGCGGCATCGGCGCCCGTTGCCAGGC
Source organism: Pseudomonadota bacterium (assembly GCA_030856285.1). Classification (GTDB taxonomy): domain Bacteria; phylum Pseudomonadota; class Alphaproteobacteria; order Caulobacterales; family Caulobacteraceae; genus Brevundimonas. The sequence goes on along the minus strand of JALYPS010000350.1, from coordinate 3,977 downwards.
CACGAACCCTTCGACCTGGGGCGCCAATATGGTCGCCACCATCGAGAACCGGACTCTTGCGGGAAAGAGCTTCCACAAGCTGCCGAGCGCCCAGGGCGCGACTGAAAACTGCGTCGCGCACAACGGGATGATCATTCCGGTTCCGGGCCGCGACCTGATGGTCCAGGCTTGGTACCAGGGCGGGGTCTCGATAATGGACTTCACCGATCCCGCCAGGCCCGTCGAGATCGCCTTCTTTGACAGGGGACCGATCGACGCCAGCCGGCTGTACGTCGGCGGGTCGTGGTCGGCCTACTGGTTCAACGGCCGGATCTATTCGAGCGAGATCGTTCGCGGTCTCGACGTGCTGCGGCTGGTTCCGAACGCACACCTGTCGGCCGCGGAGATTGCTGCGGCCGAGGCCGTGACCTCGGCGACGATCAATCCCCAGACCCAAACCCGGATCACCTGGGCCGATACCCCCGACGTGGCGCAAGCCTATCTCGATCAAGTTATGCGCGAACCTGGGGCCGACGCGACCCTGAACGCCGAGGTCAGCGCCGCGATCGAACGCTGGCGCGCTGGCGGCCGCACCGACCGACGTGGATCTGCGGCCCTCGCCGTGAAGCTGAAGGCCGCTGCAACCGCAGCAGCCCTGCCCACTGCGGCGGCCGCGGCACAGGTCGCGCGACTGGACGCCCTGGCCGGGCTGTTCGAGCGGCGCGGTGGCTAGAGGCCGGCAGGGGAGGGTTTTTCGACTTGCGCCAACTAACCTGACGACGGGTTGCGAAGTTGTACCGGTTCACCGGCCGCAGCTGCCAAAGTATTGATCTCCCGAAGCTTGGCGGGCTGTCTGCGTGGCTCAGAGGATGAAGGCCGGCACGTCCCGTTATTGTCGGCTGGCTGGCTTTCGCTTCCGAGCCATGGCGGGCGGCGTGTCCAGTCTGCGACGTGACCCCGTGCCACCGCGGCCGCGCGCGCCGATCCGTGCCGATCACTACCTGTTGGATTGAGGAACACCATGCCTGCGAATTTCCCCAAGGCGAGCCAAGGCCGCGCGCGCCTGGTGCTTGCCGGCCCGCTCGCGCTGGCGCTGGCTATCCAGATCGTCCCGGCGGCGTCCCGGGCCCAGACCCCGCCCGGCGCCGAGACCCAGATCAGAACCTATAGGCCGGCCGACTTCGCCCGCTTCGCGCCCTCATAAGGGCCAAGGAATGACATCGTAGACGACGGGATCACACAGGCGCCAAGGCTCCGGGGGATCGGCCGCAGTCACCCATCCCAGTTTGAGCTGACCGTGGCATTCGCAGCCACGGCCTATGCCGCGAGCACCGCCCGGAGTCGTCTCGCCAACTCGTCGCCCTCGTAGGGTTTGTCGATGAGAGGAAAGTCGTGCTGCATCTGGTTGCCGGGCTCTCCGAGATATCCGGACGTCAACAAGACCTTCAGGTTGGGCCGGCGTTCCTGGGCCTTTTTCGCCAGCTCTATGCCGTTCATTCCGCCGGGCATGATCACATCGGAGAAGAGCAGGTCGTAGTGCGGGTCGCTATCCAGCCGGTGCAGCGCCCCGCCGGCATCCGAGGCGACGTCGCAACGGTAGCCCAGGCTGGTCAACATTTCGAGACACAGGCTCAGCACCGCCGGATCGTCCTCGACGATCAAGACCCGTTCCGAACCGGCCTCGATGGCCGGGGCCTCGGACGCCGCGGCGACGGCGTCGGGCAACTCATCAGTCAACGGAAGCATCAGTTCGAACACGGCCCCGTCGCCCGGTGTGGCGGAGACGTCGATCCAGCCACCCGACTGGCTGACGAAACCATAGACTTGTGACAGGCCCAGACCCGTGCCCCGGCCCACCTCCTTGGTGGTGTAGAAGGGCTCGAAGACTCGCCGGGCGACGTCCTCCTCCATGCCTGGACCGGTGTCCCGCACCTGGATGAGCGCCATGCTCTCCTGACCCTCGGCCACCTGGGATGTCGCCAGGACCAACCGGCCTTCGCCCTCCATCGCGTCCCGGGCGTTGACCGCCAGATTCAACAGGGCGGTTTCCAGGTGGGTTGCATCGATCGAGGCGTGCAGCGCCTGCTTCGACAGCTCCAGGGTAATGGTTATGCCCTCGCCGACCGCCTGCTGCATCAGCGGAGTGAAGCCCCGGATCAGGGTGTTGAGGTCGATGACCTGCGGATTGAGCTGCTGTTTCCGCGAGAAGGCAACAGCTGGCGGGTCAGCGTCTGTCCGCGCTCGGCCGCCGAGCGGATGGACATCAGTTGGCGCGTGATCCGCGGTTCGTCATCACCGAGTCGGCGTATCAGGATGTCGGCATTGCCCAGCACGACTGTGAGCAGATTGTTGAAGTCGTGGGCCACTCCGCCCGTCAGCTGGCCCACCGCCTCCATCTTGCGCGCCTGGGCCAGATGCTCTTCGAGCTGACGGCGATCGGTGACGTCCAGCAGGGTGCCGAAAATTTCGCCCTCGCCCCCGTTGGCGTCCGGCACCCAGACGCCCTGGTCCAGGAAGGTGCGCCATTCTCCGTCCGAACACTGCCAGCGGTATTCGCAAGCGTAGGCTCCGGTTTGGGAGGCCTGCATCAGGCAGTTGATCACGCCCTCGACGTCATCGGGGTGGATGCGGCCGAGGCCGATCTCTGGCTCGTCGACGAAGCGGCTGGGCGTGAAGCCGGTCAGCGGGGTGATGCTGTCGCTGACGAACAGCGCCGCGAACGGGTGAGCACTCGCTCGCGAGGTAAAGACCACAGGGAGCGATCTCAGGATGGTATCCTGACGTTCGCGCGCCTCACGCAGAGCGAGTTCGGCGGCCAGTTTTTCCTCGCTGATCCGGGCGTTTGCCGCGAGCAGGGCATGCTGCTCCTCTGCCTGGCGACGAACCTCCATTGTTTTCAGATGCAGTTCGACGAGGATCGCTACCTTGGAACGCAGAATGAACGGGTCGACGGGTTTGAAGACCACGTCGACAGCGCCGGCCGTATAGGCCTGGAATATGTGGGCCTCGTCGCGGAACACGGCCGTCACGAAGACGATCGGCGTGTCGCGCGTGCGGGGATGTTCGCGGATCAGTTTGGCGGTCTCGTAACCGTCCATGCCGGGCATGTGCAGGTCCAGCAGGATGACCGCGAACTCCTGATGCAGCAGCAGGCGCAGCGCCTCCTCGCCGGAACGGGCGATGACCAGGTCGTGGCCCAGCACCTCCAGCGCCTCGCGGGCGGCGAAGGCGTTGCGTTCATCGTCGTCGACGATGAGGACGCGCGCCGTCAGCGGCTTCGGTTTCAACTTGGTCGGACGCTTCATCCGATCGCCGCCGGCGCCGGAAGCGCAGCCTGTTCGAACGCCGACATGCGCCCGGCGTCAGCCCGCTGGATCGAGACCCGCATGACCGAGATCAGATAGTCGATGTCGACCGGCTTGGAGACATAGTCCGAGGCCCCGGCCTGGATGCATTTCTGCCGGTCGCCCTTCATCGCCTTGGCCGTCACGGCGATGATCGGAATGCGGGCGAAGTTTGAAAGCGCCCGGATCTCCCGCATCGTCTCGTAGCCGTCCATGTCGGGCATCATGATATCGACCAGGATGACGTCGGTCTCGGGATGCTGGGCCAGCAAGTCGAGACCGGCGCGGCCGCTTTCGGCATAGAGCAGGTCGACGCCGAACTCCTCCAGGGCGCTGGCCATGGAGAAGATGTTGCGGATGTCGTCATCAATGACGAGGGCTGTGCGGCCGGTGAGGATGGCGTCTTCCTTGCGGGTCTGGGCCAAGGTGTTGCGGGCGGTTTCCGACAGTCGATCTGTCGGCTCGTGCAACAGCAGAGTGGCTTGTTCCAGCAGTTGTTCGGGTGTCCGGGCCAGTCGGGCATGACCGGCGAAAACCGCCAGCCGGAGGCGCCGTTCGTCCAGCGATGACAGGCTGTCGCCCGCATATATCACGGCAGGCCGGTCGGCCGACTTCAACCAGTCGACCAGGTCGGGGATCGGCGCGGCGGAGACG
>JALYPS010000339.1 GCA_030856285.1 Pseudomonadota bacterium | reverse complement strand
CCATTGCAGGGGATAAGCGCGGCGACATGGCTTCCGGCGGAACTCTCTATGAACGCGGCGTGCGGCTGGCCCATCGCGGCTACAAGCTGACGCTGTCGCCCCTGATCGGGCAGTCGTGCCGGTTCCGGCCGACCTGCTCGGACTATGGGCGGGACGCGCTGATCCAGCACGGACCGCTCAAGGGGGGATGGCTCACGGTCAGACGCCTCTGCAAATGCCAACCCTTCGGCGAAGGCTGGAAATACGATCCGGTGCCGCCCGCAAAGACGAAGACATGATCGATCTCAAATTCCCCGACGGCGCCTCGCGCCAGTATCCCGACGACGCCACGGGCCGTGACGTCGCCGCCTCCATCTCGCCGTCACTGGCCAAGCGCGCGGCCCTCGTCGCCCTGAACGGCGAGCAGCGCGATCTTGACCGCCCGCTGGGCGGCTCCGGCGACTTCAAGCTGATCATGCGCGATGATCCCGACGCGCTGGAGACCATCCGCCACGACGCCGCCCACGTGCTGGCCCAGGCCGTGCAGGAGCTGTTCCCCGGCACCCAGGTGACCATCGGCCCGGCCATCGAGGACGGCTTCTATTACGACTTCGCCCGCGAGGAGCCGTTCTCGACCGACGACTTCGCCGCCATCGAGAAGAAGATGGCCGAGATCGTCGACCGCGACGAAAAGCTGGTCCGTCAGGTCTGGGACCGCGACGAGGCCATCAAGCTGTTCGAGGCCAAGGGCGAGACCTTCAAGGCCGAGCTGATCCGCGACCTGCCGGGCACGGAGACGATCACCACCTATGCGACGGGCGACTGGGTCGACCTGTGCCGGGGGCCGCATTTCCCCTCGACCAAATTCGTCGGCAAGGCCTTCAAACTGACCAAGCTGGCGGGCGCCTACTGGCGCGGCGACCATCGCAATCCGCAGCTGCAGCGCATCTATGCGACGGCCTGGGCCTCGAAGGAGGATCTGGACGCATACCTGCTGCGCGTCGAGGAGGCCGAGAAGCGCGACCACCGCCGCATCGGCAAGGCCATGGGCCTGTTCCACATGCAGGAGGAAGGCCGGGGCATGGTCTTCTGGCACCCCAAGGGCTGGGTGCTGTGGCGCGTGCTGGAGGCCTATATGCGCCGCCGGCTGGACGCCGCCGGCTATGTCGAGGTCAAGACGCCCCAGGTGCTGGACCGGACCTTCTGGGAAAAGTCCGGCCACTGGGAGAAATATCGCCCCAACATGTTCGTCTGCGAGACGGTCGAGGGCGAGACCCTCAGCCTGAAGCCGATGAACTGCCCGGGCCACGTCCAGATCTTCGATCAGGGCCAGCGGTCGTATCGCGAACTGCCGCTGCGCATGGCCGAGTTCGGGGCCTGCCACCGTTATGAGCCGTCGGGCGCCCTGCATGGCCTGATGCGCGTGCGCGGCTTCACCCAGGACGACGCCCACATCTTCTGCCGCGAGGACCAGATCGTCGAGGAGACGCGCCGGTTCATCGAACTGACCCGGATCATCCACGCCGACCTGGGCATGAATACGCACGAGATCGCCCTGGCGACCCGGCCCGAGGTGCGCGTTGGCTCGGACGAATTCTGGGACAAGGCCGAGGCCATGCTGGGCGAGGCCGCGCGGCTGGCCGGGGTCGATCCGGTCATCGCCGAGGGCGACGGCGCCTTCTACGCGCCCAAGCTGGACTTCATCGTCAAGGACGCCATCGGCCGGACCTGGACCTGCGGCACGCTGCAGCTTGACTATGTCCTGCCCGAACGTCTGAACGCGGAATATATCGGCGAAGACGGCCAGAAGCACCGGCCGGTCATGCTGCACCGGGCCATCCTCGGTTCGTTCGAGCGGTTCATCGGCATCATGATCGAGAACTACGCCGGAGCCTTCCCCCTGTGGTTGGCGCCGACGCAGATCGTGGTGGCGACCATCGTCTCCGAGGCCGACGACTACGCCCGCGACGTGGTCGAACGCCTCAAGGCCGCCGGCCTGCGCGCCGAGCTGGACCTGCGCAACGAGAAGGTCGGCTACAAGGTCCGCGAGCACTCGGTCGGCAAGGTTCCCGTCATCGCCGTCGTCGGGCGGAACGAGGCCGAAAGAAGCGAAGTCGCCATCCGCCGACTGGGCTCACAGGCCCAGACGGTGGTCT
>JALYPS010000307.1 GCA_030856285.1 Pseudomonadota bacterium | reverse complement strand
GGGGCTGTCCGCCGATGCGGCGACGCGGCTGGCCCGTGGAGCCTTGCGGTCGGCCGGGGCGGGTGTCGAGAGCGGCGAGCAGCTTGAGGACCTGATCGCCCGCATCGCCTCGCCCGGGGGCACGACGCGGGCGGGCCTGGACGCCATGATGGCGAGCGGCGACCTCGACCGGGCGGCCAGCGCCGCGGTCAGGGCCGCCGTGCAGCGGGCGCGAAGCTTCTAGCGCGTGAAATAGCGGCCGTCGGCCAGATTGACGGCCAGCCGGCGATAGGCGCGGTCGGCATCGGCCCATGTGCTGACGCCGCGCACATCCGCCAGACTGCTGGAATACCAGTCGTACTGGACCGGCAGGGTCCGTCCGTCGGCCGTGGTGATCTGGCCCTCGATGGTAGCTCCGCCGATCGACCGGCTGCGGTGGCCGTCCAGTCCGGGACGGTCGGACATCTGCTGGAAGGTCGGCCGGTTGGGCCGCAGGTCGGTCAGCACCAGCTCGATCCGGGCGCCCTCGAGGTCGCCTTCGCGGGCGAGGGCGCGTCCGACGAGTTCGGCCAGCCGGTCCGCCTGTTCCTGAACCTCTCGCGGGCCCAGATCCTCGGCCTTGTCCTGAAGGTCGGCGCCGAGACTGACGCTGATCAAGGCAGGCTCGGCGGTGGCCGGGGCAGCGCTGAAGGCCAGCACGGCGGCCAGCGGTGCGAAAAAGGTCAGTTTACGCATGGTGTCCTCCATGGGTGTCGGAACCGAAGGTGGGCGCTACGGCTCCGCTTCGCCATAGGCCGCCATCAAATGTGATCAACCCGGCAGTCGGACCAGCGCCTTCAGCCCGCCCAGGTCACTGCGTTCGAGCGTGATGTCGCCGCCGTGGCCGCGGGCCACGTCCCGGGCGATGGCGAGGCCCAGACCGACGCCCTTGCGGTTCTGGTTGCGCGAGGCGTCGAGGCGGGAGAAGGGCCGGAACGCCTCCTCATGCATGTCCTCGGGAATGCCGGGGCCGTCATCCTCGATCGCCACCTCCAGTCCGCCCGAGGGCAGGGGGCGGGCGCTGAGCCGGACGTGCTCGCCGTGGGCGGCCGCGTTGCCGGCCAGATTGGTCAGGGCACGCTTGAAGGCCAGCGGACGCAGGGTGGCGGTCAGGTCGGCCGGGGCGACCACCTCGACCTCCGCCCCGGCGCGGCGGACGTCCTCGGCCGCGGCCGCGAGCAGGTCGGGGATCGACACGGACTGGGCCGCTTCTCCCGCTTCACCCCGGGCGAAGGCGAGATATTCGTCGATCATATGCTCCATCTCGTCGAGATCGCCCTGCATGGCCTTGGCGCGCTTGAACGGGGGAGCCAGCGCCAGTTCGAGCCGTAGCCGGGTCAGGGGCGTGCGCAGGTCGTGGCTGACCGAGGCCAGAAGGGCGGTGCGCTGGTCGATATGGCGCTGGATCCGCTCGCGCATGGCGAGGAAGGCGTTGGCGGCGGCGCGGACTTCGCGCGCGCCGTGCGGCTTGAAATGTTCGCTGGTCTCGCCCCGGCCGAAGGCCTCGGCGGCGTCCGCCAGCCGCTCGATGGCGCGGACCTGATTGCGGATGAACAGGATGGCGACGCCCATCAGCAGGATTGTGGCGATGGTCAGCCACAGGACAAAGATGTGGGCTTGGGTGGCGACGGCGCGCTCACGTGGAGCGATGATGCGCAGCACCCCCTCCGGCTGCTGCACCCGGATGTCGACATAGGCCGGATAGCGGGTGGTCGAGAACCAGAACGGCTGGTCCAGCCGCGTGGCCAGAGCCTTTTCGAGCGTGCGGTCGACGACGCCGATGGGCCCCCGGTCTTGCTCGTCCGGCAGAATATCGCCTTCGCGCAGATCTATCGACAGCGACATCGACCGCTCCGCCCGGTCGGCGAGGACGGCGAGGTTTTCAGGCGTCGGGTCATCGCGCCAGCTCTCGGCCGCCCAGGCGATGTCGCCGGCCAGACCGTCGGACAGCCGGGCCGTCACCGTCTGCCAGTGCATGTCGAAGAAGGCCCAGGTGACGGCCACCTGCATGACCAGCACCGGCAGGACGATGATCAGCAGCGACCGGCCCCACAGCGAGGTCGGCATCCGCCGCTTCAGGAACCGCGGCCAGAGGCTGGCGGGAAGCGGCCTCATCGCCGGCTCAGTCCGGGGCCAGCATATAGCCGACGCCACGCACGGTCTGGAGGTAGCGCGGATTCTTGGGGTCCGCCTCCAGCTTGCGGCGCAGGCGGGTGACCTGCACGTCCACAGCGCGGCCGGTAATGTCGGCGGTATCGGGCGACAGGCTCATTCGTTCCACTGCGGAGTGGGCGTGGATGGCCAGGGTCTTGAGCAGCTGCGCCTCGGCCTCGGTCAGGCGCTGCATCTTGCCGTCGCGCATCAACTCCAGCCGCTCCATGTCGAACACCGCCGGCCCGAGCTTGATCTCGCGCGGGGTCAGGGGCTTGCCGCCGGTGCGGCGCAGGATGGCGTCGACGCGCAGGGCGAGCTCCCGCGGGTCGAACGGCTTGGACATATAGTCGTCGGCGCCGCGCGACAGGCCCTCGATCCGGTCGTCGGGATCGCCCCGCGCGGTCAGCAGCAGGACGGGGGTCTTTGAGATTTCAGCCTTGGAGCGGACCCAGGTGGTCAGGTCGAAGCCGCTCTCGCCCGGCATCATGACGTCGAGCACGACCAGATCGAATTCGATCAGCTCCATCAGGCGTTTGGCGGCCGCGGCGTGAGCTGCGCCGGTGACGCGATAGCCTTCACGGGCAAGGAATTCCTTCAGCAGTTCACGGATGCGGTCATCGTCGTCGACGACCAGCAGGTGGCGTCCGGCGCCCGCGCCGGCGACCGGGCCCGACCGGCCGTGGGAGCGGACGTCGCTCATGCCGAAGCGACCGGACGGCGCGCCCAGCCGTTGACCTGAGCGATTCCGGCGGCTCTAACCCGGTGATCAGCGCGGGAGACGATATTCAATGGCCTTCGTTCCTATCGACGATCGTGACGGTTGGATCTGGTTTGACGGCGAATTCGTGCCCTGGCGGGAAGCCCGCGTGCATGTTTTGACCCACGCACTCCACTACGCTTCTTCGGTTTTTGAAGGCGAGCGGATGTACAATGGCCAGATCTTCAAATTGACGGAGCATACGAACCGTTTGTTCCGTTCGGCCGAGGTGCTCGACTTCCAGATTCCGTTCACGGTGGCGCAGATCAACGACGCCTGCAAGGAGACCTGCGCCAGAAACGGCCTGACCGAGGCCTATGTACGCCCTCTCGCCTGGCGGGGCTCGGAACAGGTCAGCGTCCCGGCCCAGAACACGACCGTGCATGTGGCCATCGCCGCTTGGGACTGGCCGAGCTATTTCGACCCGGAAACCAAGCGGAAGGGCATCCGCCTGTGCTGGGCGCCCTACAAGCGGCCGTCGCCGGAAACCGCCCCGACCGAGGCCAAGGCGGCGGGCCTGTACATGATCGGCACCATCAATCGTCACTACGCCGACGCGCGCGGCTATGCCGACGCCATGTTGCTGGACTGGCGCGGCTTCGTCGCCGAGGCGACCGGCGCCAATGTCTTCTTCGTGCAGGACGGCCGACTGATCACCCCGCCCGCCGACGGGGCGATCCTGAACGGCATCACCCGCCAGACCGTGCTGGAAATGCTGGCGGCGCGCGGCCTTGAGGTCGAGGTGCGCCACATCCGGCCTGAGGAGCTGGCCGGTTTCAGCGAATGCTTCCTGTGCGGCACGGCGGCCGAGATCACCCCGGTAAGCGAGATCGGCGATGATCGCTTCACCCCGGGTGACCTCAGCCTCAGCCTGATGGACGAATACAGCCGGCTGGTCCGCGGACAGGTCTAGGCTTGGGGAGCGGGCTTCCGGCGACGGATGCCCCACCAGACGGCGCCGCCGATGACGATGATCGGCAGCAGGACCGAGCCTGCAGTGATCAGCACGGCCAGCATGCCCATCGACAGGCCGAAGGCGTCGCCGAGCGCGCGGGCGACCGGGCGGGTCGGGCTGTCGGCGGCCATAACCCCGCCCTGACGATAATCGAGCGTCAGCCGGGCCGACTGGACCCGGTCGTTGAGGGCGCGCAGTTCGATCTGCTGGGCGTCGTACTGTTGTTGCAACTCGGCCAGCTGGCGTTCGATCTCGAGCCGCTGGGCCAGGGTCCCGCCCGATCGCGCCTGAAGCTGGCGGATGCGTTCCGCGAGGGAGGCGGTGGTCTTCGCCCCTGTCGTGGCGGTGTCGATGCCGCGCGTGACGTCCTCGCCGTCGGTGGCGGCTTCATCGAGGCGGCCGCCGGCGTTCTGGGCGTCCAGCGCCAGACCGCTGCGGAAGCGGTTGATCCATTCGGGCTGGCCGCGCAGTTCCAGCCGTCCGCCGGGTTCGCGCGCCGTCCAGTCGGCCTGGGCGGAGATGACCTGGCAGAAGCCGGGGCCGGCGGAGACGCAGGCCAGTTCGTGCCGGCTCATCATCTCGGCGCCCCGGTCGCGGGGGAGGGACAGGGCGTAGCTGTAGGCGTAGGCGATCTGGGCCACCGGAGCGAGCGGGGCCGGACGCGCGACCATGGTGGACGGCTCAGCGACGTTGCGTTCAGTCGTGGCGGCGACGTCCGCGGGCGCCTCGGCCGCCGCGTCGGCGGCTGGGGCCGCCTCGGCCGAATACTCTTCCGCCTTGTCACTCGCCCGTCCACATCCGGTCAGTACGATCAGGCCGGCCGAGGCCAGCATCAGAGCCTTGCGCATCGTCTTTCTCCCTGTCCCGTGGTCATCACGGTTTCGTGATGACGCGCGTGGATCGCGACGGATTCAGGGCTGGAAACGAGCGAAACAGCGGCTTGCCATAATAGTCTGCGTGGCGTTCAACGGGACGGGGCCGGCGGGGAGCCGGTGGGGAACCATGTCCATGTTCAGTGTGCTGAACCTTCAGAGCCTGTTGGGGCTGATCGTTATCGTGGCGGCCTGCTGGGGCCTGTCCGAGAACCGCAAGGCCTTTCCCTGGCGGTTGGCGCTGGGCGCGATCGCGGTCCAGACCCTTCTCGTGCTGGTCCTGTTCAATCCGTTCTCCCAGTCGCTTCTGGAGGGGATCAACGCCGCCGTCGGCGGGCTGACGGTCGCCTCGGCCAAGGGGGCGCAGTTCGTGTTCGGCTATCTGGCCGGCGGCGATCAGCCCTACTCGGTCGCGAACCCGCCCGCCCTGTTCACCTTCGCCTTCAACGTCCTGCCAATGATTCTGGTGATCTCGGCCCTGTCGGCGTTGCTGTGGCACTGGAAGATACTGAAATGGATCACCCACGGCTTCGGCATCCTGTTCCAGCGGACCATGGGGCTGGGCGGCGCCTCGGCGCTGGCAGTGGCGGCCAACATCTTCCTCGGCATGGTCGAGAGCCCGATCGTCATCCGCGCCTATCTGGACAAGCTGACGCGGTCGGAACTGTTCCTGATGATGGTGGTCGGGCTGGCCACCGTCGCCGGTTCGACCATGGTGGCCTATGCGGCCATCCTCGCCCCGGTGATGGAGAACGCCGCCGGCCATGTGCTGGTCGCCTCGATCGTCTCTGCCCCCGCGGGCGTCCTGCTGGCGCGCATTATCATCCCGGAGGCGGCGGGCGAGGGCGGGGCCGGGGCGGAGTACGGCTCGGTCCTGAAATACGACAGCGCCATCGACGCCATCGTCAAGGGCACGGCTGACGGCCTGATGGTGGTGCTGAACATCTCGGCGGTGCTGATCGTCTTCGTCGCCCTGATGGCGCTGATCAATGTCATGC
>JALYPS010000289.1 GCA_030856285.1 Pseudomonadota bacterium | reverse complement strand
TATCTGATCGGCCTGGCGTTCATCGTCGCCGTGGTCGGCGTGATCTGGGCGGCGGGCGGCTATGTGGTCGAGGGGGCGGGGGCGTTCGGCTCGGCCGCCGTCGGTGCGGCCCTGCTCCCCATCGGCGTGTTGATGCTGGGCTTCATCATCCAGGGATCGTCCGAGGAGCTGCTGTTCCGCGGCTGGCTGATGCAGCTGATCGCCTCGCGGCACGGAATCTGGATCGCCGTCCTCGCCAACTCGGCCCTGTTCTCCCTGGCCCATGCCGGGAATATCGAGCCGTCGAACGAGCTGTACGTCGGACTGGCCAACATCGTCCTGTTCGGCCTGTTCATCAGCCTCTACGCCGTGCGCGAGGGCTCGCTGTGGGGCGTGTGCGGCTGGCATGCGGCGTGGAATTGGCTGTTGGGCCTCGGCTTCGGGCTGGAGGTGTCCGGGCTGAAGATCGACAGCCTGCCCCTGATCGCCGACCTTGCGGCGGCGCCGGGCGCGGCCTGGTGGTTGACGGGCGGAACCTTCGGGCCGGAGGCCAGTCTGGTCACCACGGCGGTGCTGCTGACCGGCACTGTCGTGCTGGTCCTGCGCGGCCGGACCCGGGACCACGGGGTCGAGGCGGCCCCGGTCGAGGCGTAAGGCGTCAGGCGCTCTTCCGGAGCGCCGCCACCCGCGCCTTGCGGCGGGTCTCGTGGCGGTCAAGGATGTCCTTGAGGTATTTGCCGGTCCAGCTTTTCGGATTGGCCGCGACCTGTTCCGGGGTGCCGACCGCGACGATCTCGCCACCGCCGTCGCCGCCTTCGGGGCCGAAGTCGAGCAGCCAGTCGGCGACCTTGATGACGTCCAGATTGTGCTCGATGACGACGATGGTGTTGCCGTTGTCGACCAGTTCCTGAAGCACCTCCAGCAGCTTGCGGATGTCCTCGAAATGCAGGCCCGTGGTCGGTTCGTCGAGGATGTAGAGGGTCTTGCCGGTGGCGCGCTTCGACAGCTCCTTGGACAGTTTGACCCGCTGGGCCTCGCCGCCCGAGAGGGTGGTCGCTGACTGGCCGACCTTGACGTAGCCGAGGCCGACGCGGTTCAGGGTCAGCATCTTGTCGCGGATCGAGGGCACGGCCTTGAAGAAGGACCCGGCCTCCTCGACCGTCATGTCGAGGACGTCGCTGATCGACTTGCCCTTGAACACGATCTCCATGGTCTCGCGGTTGTAGCGTTTGCCCTTGCAGACATCGCAGGTGACGTAGACGTCGGGCAGGAAATGCATCTCGATCTTGATCAGGCCGTCGCCCTGGCAGGCTTCGCAGCGGCCGCCCTTGACGTTGAACGAGAAGCGGCCGGGGCCGTAGCCTCGGGCCTTTGACTCGGGCAGGCCGGCGTACCAGTCGCGGATCGGACCGAAGGCGCCGGTGTAGGTGGCCGGGTTGGAGCGCGGGGTGCGGCCGATGGGCGACTGGTCGATGTCGATGACCTTGTCGAACAGCTCCAGCCCTTCGATGCGATCGAAGTGGGCGGGGGCGTCCGAGGCGTTATGCAGCCGCCGGGCGGCGGCCTTGTAGAGGGTCTCGATGGTGAAGGTCGACTTGCCGCCGCCGGAAACGCCGGTGATGCAGGTGAAGACCCCGCCGGGAATCTCCCCCGTGACGTTCTTCAGATTGTTGCCGGTCGCGCCGCTGATGCGCAGCATTTTCTTGCGGTCGATCGGCCGACGCCCTTCGGCGGGCAGTTCGATCTCGCGCTCGCCGGTCAGGTATTTGGCGGTCAGCGAGGCGCCGTTGGCCATGACCTCGGCCGGCGTGCCCTGGGCGCAGACCTCGCCACCGTGGATGCCGGCGGCGGGACCCATGTCGATGACATAGTCGGCGGTCAGGATCGCCTCTTCATCATGCTCGACGACGAGCACGGAGTTGCCGAGGTCGCGCAGGCCGCGGAGAGACTCCAGCAGGCGGGAGTTGTCGCGCTGGTGCAGGCCGATGGACGGCTCGTCGAGCACGTAGAGCACGCCGGTCAGCCCCGAACCGATCTGGGAGGCCAGACGGATGCGCTGGCTCTCTCCGCCTGACAGGGTGCCCGAGGCGCGCGACAGGCTGAGGTAGTCGAGGCCGACATTGTTGAGGAAGCGCAGCCGGTCGGTGATCTCTTTGAGGATGCGGCGACCGATCTCCATCTGTTTGTCGGTCAGCCGGCCCTCCAGATCGGTGAACCAGGCGTGGGCCGCCTTGATCGAAAGCCAGGACACTTCGGCGATGTCGGTGGCCGCGACCTTGACCGCGAGGGCCTCGGGCTTGAGGCGTTTGCCGAAGCAGACCTCGCACGGGGTCTCGGACTGGAACCGGCCCAGCTCCTCGCGGACCCATGAGGAGTCCGTCTCGCGCCAGCGGCGCTCGAGGTTCGGCAGCACCCCCTCGAAGGCCTTGGAGACCTCGTATTTGCGGGCGTTGTCGTCGTAGGTGAATTTGATCTTCTCGCCGCCGGAGCCGCGCAGGATGGCGTTGTGGGCGGTCTCCGGCAGATCGCGCCAGGCCACATCCATCGAGAAGCCGTAGTGGCGGCTGAGCGACTGCAGGGTCTGGGTGTAGAGCGGCGAGGGGCCGCGCGACCACGGGGCCACGGCGCCCTTGTGCAGGGTCTTGTCGCGGTCGGGGATGACCAGATCGGCGTCGAAGGCCAGCTTGATCCCCAGGCCGTCGCAGGCCGGGCAGGCGCCGAAAGGGTTGTTGAACGAGAACAGCCGCGGTTCGATCTCGCTGATCGTGAAGCCGGAGACCGGGCAGGCGAATTTTTCGGAGAAGGTCAGGCGGCGCGGCTGTTCGCCCTCGGGCGCTGTCGCCCATTCGGCCACGGCGATGCCGTCGGCGAGGCCGAGGGCGGTCTGCAGGCTGTCGGCGTAGCGGCTTTCCAGCCCGGCCTTGGTGACGATCCGGTCCACGACGATGTCGATGTCGTGCTTGAACTTCTTGTCGAGGGTCGGGGCGTCCTCGATGGCGTAGAATTGGCCGTCGATCTTGACGCGCTGGAAGCCCGCGCGCTGCCACTCGGCCATCTCCTTGCGGTACTCGCCCTTGCGGCCGCGAACGACCGGGGCCAGCAGCATCAGCCGCTCGCCCTCGGGCAGGGCGTTCAGCTTGTCGACCATCATGGAGATGGTCTGGCTCTCGATCGGCAGGCCGGTGGCGGGGGAGTAGGGCACGCCCACGCGCGCCCACAGCAGGCGCATATAGTCGTGGATCTCGGTCACCGTGCCGACGGTCGAGCGCGGGTTCTTCGAGGTGGTCTTCTGTTCGATCGAGATGGCCGGCGACAGGCCCTCGATCAGGTCGACATCCGGCTTGCCCATCAGCTCGAGGAACTGGCGGGCGTAGGCGCTCAGGCTCTCGACATAGCGGCGCTGGCCCTCGGCGTAGATGGTGTCGAAGGCGAGCGAGCTTTTACCCGAACCAGACAGGCCGGTCATGACCACGAGCTTCTCGCGCGGGATGTCGATATCGACGCCCTTGAGATTGTGCTCGCGGGCGCCGCGCACGCGGATGAAGTTGTGCTTTTCGGTCATGGATTCCGGGAACGCGGTGGGGCTGGGAGGGGTCCGGTGCGACGCCGCTATATGGGGATCAAATTGCGGGATTCAGCAAGAACAATGTGAGAACACGTCCGGCCTGCTGCCACCTGCTGTTCACTGGTCGAGGAAATCACCGGCGTTAAAGGTGATCACGCAGCGATGGTCCGTGTCGCCTGCCGCCGAGCAGGAATCGACGCCGAACATGTTGGCAATGACCTTCGCCGTCGAGCGGTAGCTGCGGCCCTCATGCAGGAATCCCGTGCCCAGCCGAACGCTCCACAGGCCGAGGGCGTCGTAGAAGGCGCGAGCCGGGGCACCGGTGCAGGTGAACAGGATCAGTTCGTCCCCGCCGCCGTCCGAAGCCCGGCGGAGCGCGCCGGTCGCGGCGGCCTGTCCGATACAGTCGGCGTAGAGACGGGCGTTGGCCGGGGCGGGATCGCCGGTAATCGCGGTGTAGTCCGGGGCCGTGGCGACCGGTTCTCCGCCGTGGGCGCAGGCCGTGAGCAGACCCGCGAGGGCCGGCAGGGCGAGGGGGCGAACCGTCCGGCGCATGATAGTCTCCGCGAAATTCTGCTCTGACGGTGGCATGGACCGGCGCGGGTGAACAGGCGAAGCGGGTAACGCGAAGCGCCATTCAGGCGAACTGTCACCGTGGAGACCACGACCCATGTGAAGGTCGCGGCCAGGGGAGCCTGAATGGACACGCAATCCGACCGATCGGCGTCGCCCGACCGTACGCCCGCGCCCGTGGGCGACGCCGCCCATGTGGTGATCGTCGGTGCCGGTTTCGGCGGCCTGTCCTGCGCCCTGGCGCTGGGCGGGTCGAAGGTGCGCGTGACCATCGTCGACCGGATCAACTATCATCTGTTCATGCCGCTGCTTTACCAGGTGGCGACGGCGGCGCTGTCGCCCGCCGACATCGCCGCGCCGGTGCGGCGGGTGATGGCGAAACATCGCAACATCGACACCGTACTGGGCGAGGGCGTCGGGGTCGATGTCGAGGCGCGACGCGTGGCCCTGAAGGACGGCGGGCATCTGCCATACGATGCGCTCGTGATCGCGACGGGTTCGGTCTACAACTATTTCGGCAATGACGAGTGGGCGCAGCACGCGCCGGGCGTCCGGTCCATCGAGAACGCCCGCGCCATCCGCGCCAGGCTGCTCCGGGCTTTCGAACAGGCCGAGACCGAACCCGACCCCAAGCGCCGGGACGCCCTGCTGACGATCGTCGTCATCGGCGGCGGTCCGACCGGCGTCGAGATGGCGGGCACCATCGCCGAACTGGCCCGCTATACGCTGCATGGAGATTTCCGGCGGATCGATCCTCGCTGGGCCAGGGTTCTGCTGATCGAGAGCGGCTCGAAACTGCTGGCGGCCTTTCCGCCCAAGGTTCAGGCCTATGCCCTGCAGACCCTGACCGGCATGGGCGTCGAGGTCCGACTGAACACCCGTGTCGACGGTATCGACGCTACCGGCGTGATGATCGCGGGGGAACATATCGAGGCCTTTTCGGTAATCTGGGGTGCGGGGATCAAGGCGGCGCCGGCGCGCGAATGGTTCGGAGCCATGGCGGTGGATCGTCAGGAGCGGTTGATGGTCGAGCGCGACCTCTCGCTGCCGGGAGCGCCGGGGGTCTATGCGATCGGCGACCTCGCCAGTTTCGACCAGAAGGGCAAGACCCTGCCGGCCCTAGGTCAGGTAGCCAAGCAGCAGGGGCTTCATCTGGGCCGCGCCCTGCGCCGGCGGCTCCCGCGGATCAAGGCCGGCAGGCGGGTGAAAATGCCGCGCTTCCGGTATCGCAGTCGGGGCGACACTGCGGTCATCGGGCGAACCGCGGCTGTGTTCGTCCTCGGGCCTCTGCAACTGACAAAGGGGATCGGCTGGCTGCTCTGGGGGTTCGTCCACGTCTATCTGCTGATCGGGTTCGACCGCCGCCTGTCCGTCGCGTCGCAGTGGGTCTGGCGCTACCTGACCTCGGAGCGGGGTGCCCGGCTG
Organism: Pseudomonadota bacterium; assembly: GCA_030856285.1. GTDB lineage: Bacteria > Pseudomonadota > Alphaproteobacteria > Caulobacterales > Caulobacteraceae > Brevundimonas. The sequence goes on along the minus strand of JALYPS010000289.1, from coordinate 823 downwards.
ATCGACTGATTGGGGTATTCGCTTGCCATCGGGCAGGGCAGACGCCATCTTTGGTCGTCGCTTGAGTTGACTGGAGGCCGGACGATGATGATCAGCGCCTTGGAAATCGGTTTCGGCCTTTCCGCCACGCTGATGACGCTCGTCTTCGCCCTCAGCCTTCCGCGGCCCAAGCGGATCCGGGTTCGCGCTCGTCGCGACGCCAAACCGCGTTCCTGAACCACGCCATTTGATCCGACGTGAATTCCGACGGCGAAGCTGTGTCCGCTTCAGGCCTGGCGGTTGAAGGCCACGGCGCGGCCGTCGCCGGCATTGGCCTTGCCCGACGCGCCGTAGGCCGTGGGGCTGCCGCGCTGGCCGGCGACCTCGGCGGCGATGGTCCGGACCAGACCCTCTGACACGATGCGGGCGGCCTCGACGGCGCGGGAGTGGCGCGAGAGGACGGCCTCGAAGGCCTCGGTGGCCTGGATGAGGAGGATGCGGTCGCTGGCCGGCGCGGCGGCGATCGAGGCGGGATTGGCTTTCAGCTGGGCCGACTCGCGGCGGTAGGTGTTGGCCAGATCCTGGGTGCCGGCGAGGGCCGCGGCGGCGTCGTGCGGCCGATGGGATTCGAAGATTCGGGACTCTTCGCTCAACCGCGCTGTTAGGCGGTTGGTCAGGTCGATCAGCTGGCGGACCCGGGCGGTGGCGTTCAGCTTTGCGGCGTCGGTCATTGACCCTGCTCCTGCATCTTCAGCATCTGGGCGACGACCTGATCGGCCAGGCCGATGCCGCCCCCGCGGACGGCCTGTTTCGCCATGGCGTCAACGAGAAAGCCCCGCCATGT
>JALYPS010000286.1 GCA_030856285.1 Pseudomonadota bacterium | reverse complement strand
GCGTAGGGGTCGAAGCGGGCGATTGCAGCCCCTCTTCCTAGAGTCTGGCCGTCAGCCATGACCTCACCACCTCTCTCGCGCCTTCGTGCGCGATGCGATCGACGACCTCGAACAGGAAGGCCTGGGTCAGAAGCGCTCGCGCCTCATCCGCCGGAATGCCGCGCGACTGCATGTAGAACAGGGCGCTCTCGTCCAGATTCCCGACCGTATTGCCGTGCGCGCACTGCACGTCGTCGGCATAGATCTCCAGCTCCGGCTTGGCGTCCACCTCGGCGCGTTCGCCGAGGATCAGGGCGTGGTGGCCCATCCGCGCATCGGTCCCGTCAGCCCCGCGCTCGACCACGATCTTGCCCTGGAACACCCCGCGCGCCGTGTCGCGGACGACGCCCTTGGTCAGCTGGCTCGTGACGCCGTCAGCCGCCACATGATCGACCACCGTCGTCAGGTCAGCCTGCCGCTCGCCCGACAGCACATAGACCCCGTCCAGCCGTACATCCGCGCCCTTCGCCCGGTGCGTCACCTGCGTCTCGAGCCGTTGCAGCTTCGCGCCGGTCGTCAGGATCGTCTGGCGATAGAGCCCGCCCGCCTCGACCCGAACCTGCGCCTGGGTGATCGACACCGCATTCGCCGGCTCGTCAGCCAGAACCACCCGGGTCACCTCGGCGCCCCGCGCCACATCCAGCTCCAGCCGGTTGTGCGTCACATAGGCCGAGCCATGGCCCTCATGTGTTTCCAGCAGCAGCAGCTTCGCCCCCGCCCGCACCGAGATGCGTGCGGTCAGGGCGTGGCCCGTCCCCTCCGCCCGTGAGATCAGGCGCAGGCGCACCGTCCTGTCGCCGGAGACCATCAGCTGGCTCTCACCGACGGCCCGGCCGTTGATGAACTCCATGGCTTGGCCGCCCAGCGCCTCGAACGGCCCGCCGCCGGTCATCGGAACCGCCGCCGACGGCGAGGGCGCGGGCGCCTCGCGCAGATGACGGCGCAGGTCCGAATATTTCCACGCCTCGACGCGCTTCGAGGGGAAGCTGGAGACGTCCTTCAGATCGATGAGCGGAAGGGCGTTCACGCCGCCTCCATCGCGTATTTGTCGTAGCCCTCGGCCTCGAGCTGCAGGGCCAGTTCCGGCCCGCCCGACGCCACGATCTGCCCGCCGGCCAGCACATGCACCCGGTCCGGGCGGATATAGTCCAGCAGCCGCTGATAATGGGTGATCACCAGCATGGCGCGGTCGGGCGAGCGCAGGGCGTTGACCCCCTCGGCCACGATGCGCAGGGCGTCGATGTCGAGGCCCGAATCCGTCTCGTCGAGGATCAGCAGCGACGGCTCCAGCAGGGCCATCTGCAGGATCTCCATCCGCTTCTTTTCGCCGCCGGAGAAGCCGACGTTCAGCGGCCGCTTCAGCATCTCGAAGTCCATCTTCAGCGCCGCCGACGCCGCCTTGACCATCTTCAGGAAGGCGGGAGCCGACACCTCGTCCTCGCCGCGCGCCCGCTTCTGCGCGTTCAGCGCGGTGCGCACAAACGTTAGCGCCGGGACGCCGGGAATCTCAATCGGATACTGGAACGACAGGAAGACACCCCTGGCCGCCCGCTCGGCCGGCTCCAGCGCCAGCAGATCCTCGCCCTTCCACGACACGCCGCCTTGCGTCGCCTCATAGCCGGGCCGGCCGGCCACGGCGTAGCCCAGCGTCGACTTGCCGGCCCCGTTCGGCCCCATGATGGCGTGCACTTCGCCCGCCGGAACGTCGAGCGTCAGGCCGTTGAGGATCGGCTTGTCGCCGACGGCGACGTGGAGGTTGGAGATGGAGAGCATAGCAACTTTCAAACGCACTGACCTTCGGCAGCGCAGGCATAGAAAAGGGCGGCGACCCACAGTGGACCCGGCAACAGCGCCACCAAACCAAGCAAAGACCAGAGGCCACGACGTCGGAAAACGGTGATCGCAGCTACAATCGAGACGATCAAAAGGACGTGGACCGACCAAAACAGCGGCGTTCCGATTTCGCTGCTGCGGCCAATGAACCCAAGCGCATCAGCCCACATGAAAATGATCACGCCAGCCAGAAAGAGCGTGATCCTGAGCATTCCACCTGGAGAAGTGCGGAAGCGCGAAAGGACATTGGCGTTTGTCACCCCACGCTCCCTTCCAGCGAGATCGCCACCAGCTTCTGCGCCTCGACGGCGAACTCCATCGGCAGCTTCTGCATCACCTCGCGGACGAAGCCGTTGACCAGCAGGGCCACCGCCTCCTCCTGCGACAGGCCGCGCTGCTGGGCGTAGAACAGCTGGTCGTCGCTCAACCGCGTCGTCGTCGCCTCGTGCTCCAGTTGGGCCGAGCCGTTGCGGGCCTCGATATAGGGCACGGTGTGCGATCCGCACTCCTTGCCGATCAGCAGGCTGTCGCACTGGGTGAAGTTGCGCACCCCCGTCGCCTTGGGATGCACCGACACCAGCCCGCGATAGGTCGAGTCGGATTTGCCCGCCGACACCGCCTTGGCGATGATCCGGCTCCGGCTGTTCTTGCCCAGATGGATCATCTTGGTGCCGGTGTCGGCCTGCTGATGTCCGTTGGTGATGGCGATGGAATAGAATTCGCCCGAGCTCTCCTCGCCCTTCAGAATGCAGGACGGATATTTCCACGTCACCGCCGAACCCGTCTCGACCTGCGTCCACGACACCTTCGACCGGTCGCCGCGGCAGTCCGCGCGCTTGGTGACGAAATTGTAGATGCCGCCCCTGCCCTCGGCGTCGCCGGGATACCAGTTCTGCACCGTCGAATATTTGATCTCGGCGTCGTCCAGCGCGACCAGTTCGACCACCGCCGCATGCAGCTGGTTCTCGTCGCGCATCGGGGCGGTGCAGCCCTCCAGATACGAGCAGTAGCTGCCCTTGTCGGCGATGATCAGGGTCCGCTCGAACTGCCCCGTCTGGCTCGCATTGATGCGGAAATAGGTCGACAGCTCCATCGGGCAGCGCACGCCCGGCGGGATGTAGACGAACGACCCGTCCGAGAAGACCGCGCTGTTCAACGCCGCGAAATAGTTGTCCGAGACCGGCACCACCGACCCCAGATATTTGCGCACCAGTTCAGGATGTTCGCGCAAGGCCTCCGAAATCGGCATGAAAATCACACCGACCTTGGCCAGCTCGGCCTTGAAGGTGGTGACGACGCTGACGCTGTCGAACACCGCGTCCACGGCGTATCGCGGCGCGCCCTCCACGCCCGCGAGAACTTCCTGCTCCTTCAGCGGAATGCCCAGCTTGGCGTAGATGGCGAGGATATCCGGATCGACCTCGTCCAGCGACTTCAGCCCGACCTTCTCCTTGGGCGCGGCGTAGTAGAACAGGCTCTGATAGTCGACCGGCGTGTATTTCACCGACGACCAGGTCGGCTCCTCCATCGCCAGCCAGCGCTCATAGGCGGCCAGACGCCATTCCAGCATCCACTCCGGCTCGCCCTTCTTCTCGGAGATGAAGCGCACGATGTCGGCGTTCAGCCCGCGCGGCGCGTATTCCGTCTCGATGTCCGAGGTGAAGCCGTGCTCGTACTTCTCCAGCGCGGCGACGGCGTCGATGGTCTTTTGAACGGCGGCCATCAGGCAACCGCCTTCGCGCGCTCGGCGGTGCGCTGACGCTGCTTCGCGTAGGCCTCAACCCAGGCGGCGGCGAACCGCTTCCAGTCCTCCTCGACCGTGCCCCAGCCGCCCGAGATGCGGATGCCGCCCGTCGCCATGTCGATCCGGCCCGTGGCCACGATGGCCCGCGACGGCTTGGTCTTGCCAGACGAACAGGCCGATCCGGCCGAGACCATCAGCCCCATCAGATCGAGGGTGATCAGCTGCTGCGCGCTCTCCCAGTCGGACACGGCCATGAACAGGGTATTGGGCAGCCGCTCGGCCCCCTCGCCGATGATGGTCGCCCCGGCCGCCTTGACCACGGCCTCTGCCGCGGCGCGCCATGCCGCGTGCGACTGGGC
>JALYPS010000211.1 GCA_030856285.1 Pseudomonadota bacterium | reverse complement strand
GCCTTGGTGTTGGAGGCGATGGCGAACAGGGTGTGCTCGTCCACCGCCGCCCCGCCGATGGCCCTCACGCCATAGCCGCGCGTCAGCACCGGCTGCCCGTCCTTCACGACCGCGATCGACACGGCCGGCTGGTCCGGGAATCCGGCCATGACCCGTTTCACATAGGCGTCGACCTGATCCGCCAGCGAGGCCGCGTCATTCGCCACCGCCTGCGCCCAGCCGCGCGCGGGCAGGGCGGCCGCTCCCGCCACGGACGAAACCAGCGCCGCGCGGCGGGTCAGGCGGATGGACATGGCTGGGGCTCCGGACTGCGTTCGGCGCGGACGCTAGCCCGCCTGCGCGGACCCTGTCCATCGCCGCCCGGGACGGCCGTCAATCTGCGGCGGAAAGGTGGCCGGTTCTGAAGGCGGCGTAATGAAAAAGATGTAACTCGCTCCGGTTCCGGCCGGACGATATGGAAAGGAAACTTGACGGGCTATAGCGCCCGACCACGCGCAGGGGGCGCACGTCATGACTTCAATCCGGTTCCTGCTGCTCGTCGGCACAGCCCTGGCGACCTCGTCGGGCGCGGCCTTCGCCCAGACGCCCGCTCCCGCGACTCCACCCCGGACGCAGACCTCGCCGCCCGCGCCTGCGGCCGCTCCCCAGGAACCGGCCCCGGCCGCGGAAGAGCCTGAAGACGCCGCGGCGCTCGGCGACGTGGTCGTCACCGGCCAGCCGAACGAGGTCCGCACCTCGATCGACTCCATCAGCTACAGCCTGGCCAACGACCTCCAGGCCACAACCGGGACCCTGGCCGAGGCCCTGCGCAACGTGCCCTCGGTGGAGGTCGATCCCGACGGCAACGTCAGCCTGCGCGGCGACGCCAATGTCACCATCCTGGTCGACGGCCGCCCCTCGTCCCAGTTCAACGGCGCCAGCCGCGGCCAGATGATGCTGCAGATTCCGGCCAGCCAGTACGCCCGCATCGAGGTGATGACTAACCCGTCCGCGGCCTACAGCCCCGAAGGGTCGGGCGGTGTGATCAACCTGATCTCCAAGCCGAACGCCCCCCGCGTCGGCCAGACGACAACCGGTTCGCTCCGGTTCAACGTCGGCGACCACGGCCGCTATAATTTCGGCGGCAGCATCGCCCATGTAATCGACAAGACGACCTTGTCGGCCGACATCGGCATACGTCACGATCGCTTCATCCAGGAAGTCGAACGCCTCCGCACACGCTTCGACACCGGCTCCGGCCAGTTTCTCGAGTCGCGCCAGTCGCAAAATATCGACGGCGATTCTGACAACGTCTTCGTGCGCTTGGCGGCCGAGCATAACCTCGACGACAAGACCCAGATCACCGGCGACATCCGCCATGTCGAGGTGGAAAGCTTCGCCGATGCCGTCGAACTGTTTGAGGCGGACGCCGCCGGGGGCGGTCTCGCGGCCGCCTACACCCGAAACTCCTACGGCGGCTTCTCGGGCCGGTTCCAGGGCGGTTCGGCCCGGGTGCTGCGCCGCTTCAACGACCAGGGCCACGAGTGGTCCACCGATGTCCGCTACGACCGCAACCGCTTCGTCTTCGGTTTCGACACCGAGGTGGACATGCAGGTTCCCGCCTCGCCGCTGTCCTATGAGACGATCGAGAACCGCAACCGCCAGAACCAGTTCGGCATCACCAGCGCCTACGTCCGCCCAATGGCCGACGGCGCCCGGCTGCGCGCCGGCTATGAGCTGCAGGCCGTCAATCTCGAGCTCGACAATTTCGTCTCGCGCGGCCCGACTCCGACCACCCAGATCATCGATCCGATCGTGTCGAACGAGTTCCACGTCGACCAGCAGGTCCACGCCCTCTACGCCACCTTCGAGCGGCCGTTCGGCGACAAGTTTTCGGGCCAGTTCGGCCTGCGGCTGGAACAGACCAATATCGACCTCGACCAGATCACCACCAACATCCAGGCGTCCAACGACTATTTCCGCGCCTATCCGACGATGCACCTGCAGTACACGATCAACGAGGGCGAGACCCTGCGCGGCAGCTACAGCCGGCGCATCCAGCGCCCCGGCCCGCAGGACCTGAACCCGTTCCTGACCTATCAGGACACCTTCAACTACCGCGCGGGCAATCCGGACCTGCTGCCGCAGGAGACCGACTCCTTCGAGCTGATGTGGCAGAAGCGCGTCGCGCCGGCCTTCTACCAGGCCACCCTCTACTATCGCGATACCCAGGACGCCTTCACCCCGGTGACCACCGACCTGGGCAACGGCATCTTCCTGACCCGCCCCCAGAACCTGGGGTCCAGCCGTTCCATGGGTCTGGAGCTGGTCGCCAACGGCCAGCTGCACTCGACCCTGCGCTACAACGCCAGCATCAACGCTTACCGTCAGGAGATCGACGCCGCGGGCCTCCCCGGCGCGACCGACAGCGAGGGCGAGGGCATCGGCGGCCGCGTGACCCTCAACTGGCAGCCGACCGAGAACGACTTCCTGCAGATCTCCAGCATCTGGACCGGCGACCAGCTGCTGGCCCAGGGCGTGCGCGAGCAGGCGACGCTGGTCAACCTCGGCTACCGCCACAAGTTCAATCAGGACTGGTCCTTCCAGGCCACCGTTCGCGACGCCTTTGACGAGTTCGGCGCGACCACCACGCTCGTGACGCCGACGTTTACCGATCGCACCAGCCAGTCCTTCGGTGGACGCGCGATCTATGTCGGCCTGACCTGGAACTTCGGCTCGAGCCGGCGGGCTCCGGAGCAGTTCGACTTCTCGGCCCCGCCCACCGGGAGCTGATTTCGCCGGTTCAGACCGGCCCCTTGTGTGGCGCCGTCGCCACGCCCACCTGATCGGCAGCCGCACGGCGCGTTGCTTGCATAGGAGGGCGCGTCGTCGGCCTCATGGAGCGAGCCGCCGCGCGGCGAGCGTTAGGCCATGGGACATCCGCCTGACAGGGGACCATATTGAACCTCGACCTCTATTCCGACCGCGCCAAACAGGCCGTTCAGTCCGCCCAGTCGCTGGCGCTCGCCCGGCGGCATCAGCAGTTCGCCCCCGAACACCTGCTCAAGGTGCTGCTGGAGGAGCGCGACGGCCTCGCCCGCAATCTGATCACCGCCGCCGGCGGCGACGCCGCAAAGGCCGAAGCCGCCACCGAGACCGCCCTCAAGAAGCGCGCCCAGGTCACCGGCGGCAACGGCCAGATCTATCTCGACGGCGACACCGCGCGGGTCTTCTCCAGCGCCGAGGCCGCCTCGAAAAAGGCCGGCGACGCCTTCGTCACCACCGAGCGCCTGCTCTCGGCCATCGCCCGCGAGGGCGGCATCGCGGCCGAGGTGCTGAAGTCGGTCGGCGCCACGCCGGAGAAGCTCGACGCCGCCGTGGCCGAGGTCAGGAAGGGCAAGACGGCGGATTCCGCCGGTGCTGAAGACGCCTATGACGCTCTGAAACGCTATGCCCGCGACCTGACCCAGGCCGCCCGCGACGATAAGATCGACCCGGTCATCGGCCGCGACGAGGAGATCCGACGCACCATCCAGGTGCTGGCCCGGCGCACCAAGAACAACCCCGTCCTGATCGGCGAGCCGGGCGTCGGCAAGACCGCCATCGTGGAGGGCCTGGCGCTCCGCATCGTCAACGGCGACGTGCCGGAATCCTTGCGCGACAAGGTCGTCATGGCGCTCGACATGGGCTCGCTGATTGCCGGCGCGAAATACCGGGGCGAGTTCGAGGAGCGGCTGAAGGCCGTGCTGGCCGAGGTCACGGCGGCGGAGGGCGGCATCATCCTGTTCATCGACGAGATGCACACCCTGGTCGGCGCCGGAAAGGGCGACGGTGCCATGGACGCCTCCAACCTGCTGAAACCCGCCCTGGCGCGCGGCGAGCTTCACTGCGTCGGCGCCACGACGCTGGACGAATACCGGAAGCACGTGGAGAAGGACGCGGCCTTGGCCCGGCGCTTCCAGTCGGTCTTCATCGACGAGCCCTCGGTCGAGGACACGGTGTCGATCCTCCGTGGCCTGAAGGAAAAATACGAGGTCCACCACGGGGTGCGCATTTCCGACAGCGCCATCGTGGCTGCGGCGACGCTCAGCCATCGCTACATCACCGACCGCTTCCTGCCCGACAAGGCCATCGACCTGATCGACGAGGCGGGGTCCCGCGTCCGCATGGCGGTGGATTCAAAGCCGGAATCGCTGGACGAGATCGACCGCCGTCTGGTCCAGCTCAAGATCGAGCGCGAGGCCCTGAAGAAGGAGACCGACAAGGCCTCCGTCGCCCGCCTCGAAAAACTGGAAGACGAAATCCTCGACCTCGAGGGCCAGTCCGACGACCTCACCGCCCGCTGGAAGTCCGAGAAGGAAAAGGTGGGGCAGGGGGCCCAGCTGCGCGAAACCCTCGACCGCCTGCGCGCCGAACTGATCGCCGTCCAGCGCGCCGGCGACCTCGGCCGCGCCTCAGAGATCGCCTACGGCCAGATCCCCCAGATCGAGAAACAGCTCGCCGACGCCGAGGCCGCCGAGGCTGACAAATCCGGCCCCCTGACGCCCGAGGTCGTCGACGCCGAACAGATCGCCCAGGTCGTCAGCCGCTGGACCGGCGTGCCCGTCGACAAGATGCTGGAGGGCG
>JALYPS010000194.1 GCA_030856285.1 Pseudomonadota bacterium | reverse complement strand
GGGGAATTCCGAAGCCGGGAACCGCCGGTGCGGGGCTGGCTTTCCCCACCCGGTCGCTGCGCGACCACCCTCCCCATGAAGGGGAGGGAGAGCCGTGCGCCTAGCCCCTGAGCTTCCGCGTCAGCGTCTCGACATCCCGTGCGATCTGGTCGTCGAGGCCCATCAGCTCCTCGATCTTGCGCACGCCGTGCAGGACCGTGGTGTGGTCGCGCCCGCCGAAGCGGCGGCCGATGTCGGGATAGGAGCGGGTCGTGTGCTGTTTGCACAGCCACATGGCTATCTGGCGCGGACGGGCCACGGCGCGGGTGCGGCGCTCGCTGAGCAGATCGGCCTGTTTGAGGCTGAAATGGTCAGCGACGGTCTTCTGGATTTCGTCGACGGTGATGCGGCGCTCGGGTCCGCCACGCAGGGCCGAGCCGAGGAGGGCCTGGGTCTCGTCGACGCTCAGCGACGACAGGCGGGCGCCGGCGACGGCGGCCAGGGTGTTCACGGCGCCTTCCAGCTCGCGCATCGAGCCGGGGGTGCGGTCAACGAGGTGTTCGAGCACCTCGGCCTGGGCCTCGCCGGAGACGACGCCGAGACGGGCCAGGGCCTCGATCCGGTTGCGGGCCACGGCCAGCTTCAGGGCGCGGTCGGCGGGCTCGACCGGGCAGGTCAGGCCCGAGGCCAGGTGGCTGCGCAGACGCGGCTCGACCTCGGTCAGGGCCATGGGCGGACGGTCGGCCGAGAGGACGATCTTCTTGCCGTCCTCGATCAGGGCGGTCAGCGTCGACAACAGTTCTTCCTGGGTGCCGGCCTTGCCGCCGACGAACTGGACGTCGTCGATCAGCAGCATGTCGGCGTTGCGCAGACTGTCCTTGAACGCGGCCATGGTGCGGTCCTGCGCCGCGCGGACGAAGGTCGAGAGGAAGCGTTCGGCGGTCAGGTAGACGACCCGCGCGTCGGGCCGGAGCCGCTGGGCCTCCCAGGCGATGGCGTTGAGCAGGTGGGTCTTGCCGTAGCCATAGGGGCCGCAGAAGAAGATCGGGTTGAAGTGGCCGTCAGCCCAGGCCGCGGCCTGTTTGGCGATCGCCAGGGCGAAGGCGTTGCCCTGCCCTTCCACGAAACTGGCGAAGGTCAGACGTTCCTGCAGGCCGGCGGCGCGCACGGCGCGGGCGCCGTCGGCGACGGGCGGCACGGTGGCCATAGGCATTGAGTGGGGGATCGGCTGAAGCGGAATGACGGCGGCACCCTCGGCGCGGCCGGCGGCGACCTGGGAGGCCGAGGGGGTGGAGCCCATCTCGGCGCGGCAGCGGACGTCGAGACGGCGCGACAGGCCGTCGAGGCCCAGCCACAGCTCGTTCATACGGCGCAGGGCGTTCTTGCGAACCCAGTCGCGGGCGTAGGCGGTCGGGGTGACGAGGATCAGCTGGCCAGCGCCGTCGGCCCGCACGGCCGAGGGGGCGATATAGGAGCTGAAGGGCCCCTCGCCGATCTCGCTGCGCAGTCGGCCCGCGGCCTCGGTCCAGATGCGATCCGGATCCGTCATCCCCGCCATGTGCGCGCTCCCCGTCATCGTCAAAGCCACCCTTGGAAACCCATCAGCCGACGCCCTTCGGGAGAGGCCTGAAACCGGGACGACTTCTCCTGTCCCGCGTGGCTGGAGCCTCGCGGGTGGGGTCGTACTCTTGAACAGGCGTCTCACGCCGACACGAAAACGGGTTCCGCGCCGCTTTCATTCCGTGTGGGAATGGAAGTGCGTCAGCGGTTTGAACTTACCCTCGGGAAGGGGGGCGTCAACGCTGATTCGCGACTCGAATTGCAGTTAAAATTGTTGACTCCGCTAAAGCCAAACACAGTCAACGAAAAACCGCATTTCGCCACAGAAGCGAGCGCTGATCGGGCTGACAACGGTTACCGGCGCACGTGGAAACGGCGAGGGAGCCTTCGCGCCCTCGCCGTTGGAATCACTGGATATTGCCATGACAGCCCTGTGAAAGGCCGTCCGGGGTCCGAAAAATCAGGCGGTCGCCATCTTCTTCAGCTGGGCGGCCAGGCGGCCCACTTTCCGCGAACCCGTGTTCTTGTGAACAACGCCCTTGGACACGGCGCGCATCAGCTCGGACTGGGCCTCGATGAAGGCCGTCTTCGCCGCACCGGCGTCGCCGCCCGTGACGGCTTCCTGGAATTTGCGCAGGAAGGTGCGGACGCGCGTACGGCGCGCCTTGTTCACTTCGGTGCGGGCAGCGATCTTGCGGATCGCTTTCTTGGCGCCGGCATTGTTGGCCATCAGTCAAACCTTACGAACGGAAACGCCGCGGAGCACGGTCCACGGCGGGGAAATCTCGAAGAGCGCGCGGCTATAGCGGAAAGGGTCGGTCGCGGCAAGCCGCTCCCGGTCCCTTTTGGCCTACCGCCCCTTGAACTCAGGCTTCCGCTTGCCGACGAAGGCCGCCATGCCTTCCTTCTGGTCCTCGAAGGCGAACAGGCTGTGGAACAGGCGGCGTTCGAACTGGACGCCCTGGGTCAGGGTGGTTTCGAGCGCGGCGTTGACCATTTCCTTGTTGGCCATGACGGCCAGCGGGCTTTGCGAGGCGATCCGGGCGGCGATCTTGCGGACCTCGTCCAGCAGGGTTTCGTGCGGGACGACGCGGCTGGCGAGGCCGGCGCGCTCGGCCTCGGCGGCGTCCATCATCCGGGCGGTCAGGACCATGTCCATGGCCTTGGACTTGCCGACCAGCCCGGTCAGGCGCTGGGAGCCGCCGATGCCGGGGGCGACGCCGAGGTTGATCTCGGGCTGGCCAAATTTGGCCTTCTCCGAGGCGACGATGAAGTCGCACAGCATGGCCAGTTCGCAGCCGCCGCCGAGGGCGAAACCGTTGACCGCGGCGATGATCGGCTTGCGGAAGCGGGTGATGCGGTCGTGGCCGAGGGCGAAGAAATTGCCCGTGTACATCTGGGCGTAGGTCTGGTCCTGCATCTCCTTGATGTCGGCGCCGGCTGCGAAGGCCTTGTCGCCCGAGCCGGTCAGGATCAGGCAGCGGACGCTGTCGTCATGCTCGACCGCGTCGAGGAAGTCCGACAGATCCCTGAACAGGGCAGAGTTGAGGGCGTTCAGCGCCTCGGGCCGGTTCAGGGTCACCACCGCATAGCCGTCGGCGTGGCGCTCGATGAGCAGGGTGGAATAGCTTTCGGCCATGGGAAGCTCTCGGAGTGGCTGGCGCCTAGTGGCTAGTGCCTGGTGGGCGTTGCGTCCAGATGGCGCCCGGAATTCTGGCGCGAGCCGGGACTGCAATTACCAGCCAAGCCCTTCACTCCCTCGGGATCAGCGCCAGCGTCAGGGCGGCCCGGAGGAGTTCGGCGGACACCACCATGGCCAGCAGGGCGTTGGCGGCGATGACCTGACCGCGCGCCCCGGACAGGTCGAGGCTCCAGCCGAACAGGGAGGCGAGGGCAAGGGCCGCCGCCGCGGACAGGGCCAACCCGATCAGCAGCATCAAGGCCACATGGCTGGCCTTGAGCGCGGCTTGAAGCGTGGGACCCTCGTCGAGCGTCCGGGCCCGGCGGCGGAACAGCCAGGCGATCAGGCCGGTGGCGACAGTCTCGGCGAGGACGATCACCGCGAGGGCGCCGAGGAACCACAGGGCCAGACCGCCGGTCTCGCCCCGTCGCATCTGTTGCAGGAAGTGGAAGAAGTAGCCGCCCCAGACGGCGAGGCCGACGAGGAGGCTGATCCAGAGGTGGGTGCGGCGGTGGGTCATGGCCGCTCCTTACCCCCTCCGCCGGACCGTGTCCGCCTGCGAAGCCGGCGGTGGTTCGAGAAACGTGGGGCGGTCCGACTGCGACCGCCCCATTCTCCGGGTCAGAGGACGCTGCGCGGGGCCTCTTCGCGGCGCACATCGTCGTGGCGGCGGCCGTCGATCGCCTTGTCGATCCAGCGATGGTTGCGGCCGCCGTAGAGGCCGCCGAAGATTGCGGCGATGGCGCCGATCAGCATGGTGAGGAAGCCCCAGAGGGCCAGCATGGCCGTGGTGTCGGCGACCTCTTCAGCGGCGACGGGGGCCGGCAGGGGAGCCGGGACGACCAGCTCGCCCTCGATCACGCGGCTGTCGGGCGTAACGTCCGTCACGACCGTGTCGCCGATCTCGCCGTCCCGGGCGTCGCCGCCGACGAGGGCCGCGGCCCCGCCCGCACCCGCCGCGCTCGCGATGGTGATGGCCAGCAGGAAGGAGAGGGCCCAGACGGCCAGGCCATGCAGGGCGCCCTTGTGGTGGTCGGCGTATTTGGCCGCGCGCGTGGCGACGGCGCCGCCGATGAACAGGGCGATGGCGTTGGCGAAGGCCATCCACATGCCGGCGGCCGCGGTGAACTCTCCCACGTCGCCGCCATCGAAGTCATAGGGATTGAAGGCCGAGGCTCCGAGGGCCACGCCCAGCAGATTGAGCATCGCCCCCACGGCCACGGCCACGATGGCGCCCGCGAGGACGGCCGGCCACGAGATCAGGGTGTGAAGCGGATGACGGTTGTGGTCGGAAATATAGGCGTCGGACATGGTTACCCTCCAAGGCGAATGCTTGGGGAAAAACCACTGTGAGGCTTTGCGGTTCCGCGCGTCAGTTCGCGGGCGCCGCCCGTGCTTCGGCGATCCAGGCGGTCAGGCGCTGGACCATGGGTTCCTGGGGAATTGGGCCCATGAACTCATAGTGCTGGTCGTCGATGCGCCACTGGCCGCCCTCAAGGACGAGGTTGTAGGTCTTGCGATGGGTCTCATTGCCCGGCTCGGCGAAGCCCTGGACGACGGCCACGTCGGCGCTCGCCGGCCCCGTGGAGGTCGCAATCGCGGAATGCAGCACGGGCGTGCCGTCCTGACAGTCGCAGATCGGGTGGCCCTCGAAGAAGCCGACGTTGCCTTCAGGCGTCAGGCGGTCGCTCTCGGCCAGCAAGGCCAGGGTGCGGGCGGACCAGATCGCGCGCTCCTCGATCCGCTCCGAGGGTCCGCCGGGGAACTCGCCCTCACCGTAGAGCGACCGCACGAAGGCCTCCGGCGTCGTGGCGGCTCCGGTCGGGGCGGCGGCGGACGCCTCGGGCGCCTGTGACGGTTCTCCGGCGGGGGAACAGGCGACCACCGCCAGAGCGGCCGCTGCAAGCATCAGTGTCCGGCGCATGGGCTTCCTGTCGTTGGTCATTGATCCCGCAGCCCTACCATGTCCGCGAGCTTGAGGATGGTGTTCCAGTTGCGGCCCGTGCCCATGCCCAACATGCGGGGCGTGGCCTTTTTGAAGATGGCGGACTCGCCCTGTCCGTTGGGGAACCAGAAATACAGGACGCCGTCGATGGCCTCGACGCGTTCGCCGCCTTGGGCGAGGGCGCGCGCGGCCTCGAGCGCGCCGGGCTTGATCCCCGCCTTCATGACCATGGCCAAAACCTTGGCGGGATGAGCCTGCGCCTCTTTCGAAAAGGGATTGGCGGCGACGAGCGCGGCCCACTGCTCGGGCGTGCGGACCATGGCGGCGACCTTGAGGCCAAAGGTCTTCTCCATGGCGGCCTCGATGTCAGCTTCGAGCGCGTCCGCCCCCTTGCCGCTCTCGACCACCAGATTGCCGCTGGCCGCGAGGGTACGCGGGTTCTTCAGCCCCATGCCGGCGGCCATGGCCCGCAGCTCCGTCACCGGCGCCCGCACGCCGCCGGTGTTCATGCCGCGAAAGAGGATGATGCGGTGGGTCATGGAAGGAGTGGCTAGTGGCTAGTGGTTAGTGGCTGGCCGGCGCCGGTGTGATGGCGGCGATTGCGCCGCCCTCCGCCGCCAGAGAAGCGGCAATCACTAACCACTAGCCACTGGCCACTGGCCACTCATCTTTTCTGGCAGCCCGCGCACCAGAAGGTCGAGCGACCGCCTTGCACAGTGCGTTTGACGACGCCGGCGCAGCCCTCCGCGAGGCAGGGCTGGCCCTCGCGGCCGTAAACGTCGAAACGGTGTTGGAAATGGCCCTGCCCGCCGTCGGCGTTGGCGAAATCCTTGAGCGTCGAACCGCCCGCGAGGATGGCTTCGTTGAGGACGTCCCGGACGACGGCGGCCAGGGTTTCGAGGCGCGGCTTGGAGACCTTGCCCGCAGCGGTCAGGGGCGAGATGCGGGCGCGGTACAGGGCCTCGCAGACATAGATGTTGCCGAGGCCGGCGACGATGCGCTGGTCGAGCAGGCTGACCTTGATGTTCTGCTTCTTGCCTGAGAAGGCTCCGGCCAGATGCGCCCCGGAGAAGCCGTTGCCCAGGGGCTCGGGCCCGAGGGCGGCGAACCACGGATGGGCGTCGACCTCGGCGGAGGGGATCAGACCCATGAAGCCGAAGCGGCGGGCGTCGGCGAAACCAACGCGGGTCGAGGCGGTCCCCTTCACCGCGCACAGGCTGACGTGCTCATGCTTGCCGGCGATGGGCGCGGCCTCCTCGAACTCGCCCAGCTGTTCGCCGTCGAGGGTGAAGCGGCCAGTCATGCCGAGGTGGCTGACCCAGGTCTCGCCGGTCGACAGCGGCATCAGCAGATATTTGGCGCGGCGGTCGATCCGCTCGACGGTCGCTCCCTCCAGCCGTTCGACGAACCGGTCGGGAAATGGGAAGCGCAGATCGGGCCGGTTCTGACACACCCGGGTCAGGCGGGCGCCGGTCAGGACGGGCTCAAGGCCTCGGCGGACGGTTTCGACCTCGGGGAGTTCGGGCATGGGCGGGTACTGGCGCGCTGGCTAAGGGCGGTGGATGAGGGGTGGTTGGTGGCTAGTGGTTAGTGGCTGGCCGACAGTGGGGGCGAAGCGCGGTTTGCGCCGCCCTTCCGCCACCAGAGAAGCGCCAATCACGAACCACTAGCCACTAACCACCAGCCACTCCTTAGGTCTTGTACCCGTCATGACACGACTGGCAGCTGGCGCGCACGACGGTCCATTGGGCCGCAAAGGCGGCGGCGTCCTCGCCCCCGGCCAGTTCGGCCAGGCGATCCGCGGCGGCGGCGTAGTCCGCAGCCTTGGCGTCGAAGCCGGCGAGGTCGCTCCAGATCTCGGGCTTGGCGTTGGTCCGTACGCCCGCCTCGGCGCCGCTGCCGGCCGGGAAGGCGCCGGGGACGGCGTGGGCCCAGCGCGCCAGGGCGCGGGTGGGGAAGCGCTGGCTGGCGATCGGCTGGCCGGCGTCGATCGCCGCCTTGATGGAGCCCATGGCCACGCCCGACAGCATCATGGCCGCCTGACGAGCCTCGACGATATCCGCCGCCGGCGTGCGTGCACCCTGGGCGCTGGCGCCCCCGCCGAGGCATAGCAGGCCGACCACAGCCGCCGTCATGATCCGCTTCATCGTGTCTCTCCGTGTTTGGGGCGAGGCTCTGACGGGGCGGAGCGGGAGTCAATGCAGGGGAGCTGAGTGGCTAGTGGCCAGTGGTTAGTGGCTAGTGGTTGGCCGGGGCCTGCGCGATGGCGCTGATTGCGCCGCCCTTCCGCGGACGAGAAGCCCGCAATCACTAACCACTAGCCACTAACCACTTTTCCGGCTTACCTCCGGCCAACGAGGGAGAGGAACCCGGATGACCGACACACCCGCGAGCGCGCCCGTGAGCGGCGCCAAGCGTATCGAACTGACGCTGCGCGCCCTCTTCCTGGGCTGCATCCTGGCGGTGATCTTCACCGCCGCGAACACCTATCTGGGTCTGAAGGTCGGGCTGACCTTCGCATCGGCCATCCCGGCGGCGGTCATCTCCATGGCCATACTGCGGATGTTCAAGGATTCGACGATCTGGGAAAACATGACCGTGCAGACGGTCGCGTCGGTGGGCGGAGCCATGAGCTCCATCATCTTCGTCCTGCCCGGTCTGGTCATGGTCGGCTGGTGGCTGGAGTTCCCGTTCTGGGAGTCGGTGCTGATCTGCGTGTTCGGCGGCATCCTCGGCGTGACCTTCTCCATCCCGCTTCGCCGGGCGCTCGTGGTCGACGCCGGCCTGCCCTATCCCGAGGGCGTCGCCGCGGCCGAGGTCCTGACCGTCGGCTCGCGCGGAGCTGAACAGACCGAGAGCGCGGTGCGCGAGAACGCGTCTGGCCTGTGGGTCGTGATCATCGGCTCCATCGTTTCCGCCGGCTACGCCCTGCTGGTCGCCGGGCGCGTGTTCGCCGGCGAGGCGGCGCGGTTCATCAAACTGCCGGCTTCGCTGGGCGGCGGCGCCACCGGCATCGGCTTCGGCATGCAGTTCGCCCTGCTGGGCGCCGGCCATCTGATCGGCCTCAGCGTGGGGCTGGCCCAGCTGTTCGGCCTGATCCTGGCCTGGGTGATCGCCGTGCCGATCCTGACCTCGCCCGAGACCATCGCCTGGCTGACCGCCAACGGCATCCCCTCGATCGCGACCACCCTGCCCGCGGGCGTGGACGCGGAAGAACTGGCCAGCACCGTCTGGCGGCGCGAGGTCCGCTTCATGGGCGCAGGCGTCATCGGCGTCGCCGCCATCTGGACCCTGATCAAACTGTCGGGGCCGCTGATCGGCGGCCTGACCTCAGCGCTTGCCGCCAACCGCCGCCGTCAGAGCGGCGAGGTGCTGGACCTCACCGAGCAGGACATTCCGATCAACATCGTGGCCGGCCTGTCGGTCGCCTGCCTAATCGGCATCGGCTTCATCCTGGCCTGGTTCGCGCAGGGCAATCCGACGCTGGCCGGCTCGACCGCCCTGCTGGTCGGCGGCGGGCTGATCTATGTGGTGCTCATCGGCTTCGCCGTGGCGGCCATCTGCGGCTATATGGCCGGGCTTATCGGATCGTCGAACAGCCCGGTGTCCGGGGTCGGCATTCTGGCCGTGGTCATCGCCTCGCTCCTGATGCTGGGGGTGTTGGCGCTGGCCGGCTTGCCCGCAGACCCGTCCGTGGTGGCCTTCGCCCTGATCGTGACGGCGGTGGTCTTCGCCGTGGCCGTCATCGCCAACGACAACCTGCAGGACCTCAAGACCGGCCAGCTGGTGCAGGCCACCCCATGGCGGCAACAGACGGCGCTGATCGTCGGCGTCGTGGCCGGCGCCATCGTCATTCCGCTGATCCTCAACCTGCTGAACAAGGCCTTCGGCTTCGAGGGCGGGCCGGTCGGCATCGCTGCCGACGAGCCGCTGGCGGCGCCTCAAGCCACGCTGATTTCAGCCCTCGCACGGGGCGTCATCGGTGGCGATCTGCGCTGGGACCTGATCGGTCTCGGCGCCGTCATCGGCGTGGTGATCATCGTGCTGGATGCGGTGCTCAACGGCGCCACCAAGGGCAAGATGAAGTTGCCGCCGCTGGCCGTCGGCATCGGATTCTACCTGCCCGCGGCCGTGACCACGATGCTGGTCATCGGCGCGATCTGCGGCTGGTTCTACGACAAGGCGATCAAGACCACCCGGTTCGCCGACGTCGGGCGGCGGATGGGCGTGCTGCTGGCGTCCGGCCTGATCGTCGGCGAGAGCCTGTTCCTCGTCATGACAGCCGGGGTCATTGTCTCAACCAATAATGAGGCGCCGTTCGCCATGCTGCCCGAGGGCTCGACCTGGCCGGCCATGCTGGCGGGGATCGCGGCCTTCGTGGTGCTGACGCTGATGCTCTACAGCTGGGTGCGGAGCCGGGCGGCGAAAGTCTGACACCGCCCTCTCGCCGCCGCTTTCCTCGGCGATAGAGCCGCCGTTACGCCAGTGCGTGTTCGTCACGCACTGGCGTTTCCGCGTGCGCCCCTGTAAGAGGCGCGCGCTCCCCGCACCGTCGCCAAAATCCAGCGGCCCGCCTCGCCCGGCCGCCCTGCACGTCTGATAGTCAAATGAATCTGCGCAACGTCGCCATCATCGCCCACGTCGACCACGGCAAGACCACGCTGGTGGACCAACTTCTGGCTCAATCCGGCGTCTTCCGAGCCAACGAAGCCCAGTCAGAGCGGGCGATGGACTCCAACGACCAGGAAAAAGAGCGCGGCATCACCATCCTGGCCAAATGCACCTCGGTGCTGTGGCATGGCGAGACCGGCGACACCCGGATCAACATCATCGACACACCGGGCCACGCCGACTTCGGCGGTGAGGTCGAGCGAATCCTGGGCATGGTGGACGGCTGCGTCCTGCTGGTCGACGCGGAAGAAGGCGTCATGCCCCAGACCAAATTCGTGCTGACCAAGGCGCTGAAGATGGGCCTCAAGCCGATCCTGTGCATCAACAAGGTCGACCGGCCCCACGCCGATCCCGACAAGGTCCACAACGCCGCCTTCGACCTGTTCGCCGCCATCGGCGCCACCGACGAGCAGCTGGACTTCCCGCACATCTATGCGTCGGGCCGCGCCGGCTGGGCGACGATGGATCTGAACCAGCCCAGCGACAATCTGAACGCCCTGTTCGAACTGATCGTCAAACATGTGCCGGAGCCCAAGGTTGTCGCCAACAAGGACAAGCCGTTCCAGATCCTGAACGTGCTGATCGAGAGCGACCCGTTCCTCGGCCGTCTGCTGACCGGCCGGATCGAGAGCGGCAAGGCCGTTCCCGGCATGGCCATCAAGGCCCTGTCGCGCGACGGCAAGACCATCGAACAGGGCCGCATCACCAAGGTGCTGGCCTTCCGCGGCCTGAAGCGCCAGCCGGTGGACGAGGCAGAAGCGGGCGACATCATCGCCATCGCCGGCATGTCCAAGGCCACCGTGGCCGACACCCTGTGTGCGCTTGAAGTCACCGAGGCCCTGCCCGCCCAGCCGATCGATCCGCCGACCATCTCCATGACCGTCTCGGTCAACGACAGCCCGCTGGCCGGCCGCGAAGGCGACAAGGTCCAGTCGCGCGTCATTCGTGACCGCCTGCTGAAGGAAGCCGAAGCCAACGTCGCCATCCGGGTCACGGAGACCGGCGGCAAGGATGCCTTCGAGGTCGCCGGCCGCGGCGAGCTGCAGCTGGGCGTGCTGATCGAGAATATGCGCCGCGAGGGCTTCGAACTGTCGATCAGCCGTCCGCGCGTGGTTTACCAGACCGGCGAGAACGGCGAGCGGCTGGAGCCGATCGAGGACGTCGTCATCGATGTGGACGACGAATACACCGGCGTGGTCATCGAGAAGCTGTCGGCCCGCAAGGCCGAGCTGAAGGACATGGGCCCGTCGGGCGCCGGCAAGACCCGCCTGACGCTGAAGTCGCCGTCGCGCTCGCTGATCGGCTATCAGGGCGAATTCCTGACCGATACGCGCGGTTCGGGCGTGCTGAACCGCGTGTTCAGCCACTATGAGCCGCACAAGGGGGCCATCGAGGGCCGCCTCAAGGGCGTGCTGGTCTCCAACGGCGACGGCGAAACGGCCGCCTTCGCCCTGTGGAATCTCGAGGACCGCGGCGTGATGTTCGTCGGCGGCGGCGAAAAGACCTATCAGGGCATGATCATCGGCGAGAACGCCCGCTGGGACGACCTCGACGTCAACCCGATGAAGGCCAAGCAGCTGAACAACATCCGCGCCGCCGGCAAGGACGAGGCCGTTCGCCTGACCCCACCGCGCCGTCCCTCGCTGGAACAGGCCATCGCCTACATCGAGGAAGACGAACTGGTCGAGGTCACGCCCAAGTCGATCCGCCTGCGCAAGGCCGTGCTGAACCCCTCGTTCCGCAAGAAGCGCGTCCGCGAAGAGTAAAAGCAGCCCCTGAGGCGCCGAAAAACCGGCCAAACCGGGCGGCGCCAAAGTCATTTCGGGGCGGGCGAAACAATGCCTGTCACATGGTGTTAGCCACTCGGTGCGAGCCGTTCCCGCTCGCTTTGACAAGGCAGACATCATGCGAAAGACCGCGCTCCTTACTGGCGTCGCCGGCCTGCTCCTCATGACCACTCCCGCGTTCGCCCAGGACGGTACGGCCCCGCAAACCCAGGAACCCGCTCCCGTCGCCGCCGCGCCCGAGGCCGAGCGGCCGACCCTGACCCTTCAGCCCGGCTCCGACGTCAAGGGTTCGGACGGTACGGTGCTGGGCCAGCTCGAAGGCGCCCGCAACACCGACGCCGGACAGGAACTGACCGTCCGTGGCGCTGACGGCCTGCTGCGCGGCGTCCCGGACTCAGGCGGCGTACGCCAGGACGGCGAAGGCGTCGCGGTCGGCTGGACCAGCGCCCAGTTCGCCGCGGCTGCGTCGATCACCGACCCGGCTGCGGATGTGGCCGAACCGGCCGCTTCGCCCTTGCCGGACGAAACGGGTACTGCCGCGCCGACGCCGACCCTGCCCACGGAAACGGATGCGGCCGACCCGGCTCCGGTTGAGGGCACGGTCGCCGAGCCCGACGCCCCCGGCGCCTGACACCCGCGCACCGGACAAGAAAAAG
>JALYPS010000177.1 GCA_030856285.1 Pseudomonadota bacterium | reverse complement strand
CCCCGGACCCCATGAAGGGCGCCGGCGTCAGCGTCCGCCCCAACGCCTCGGCCAGAACCCCCGCTTCGACCGCGCCGAGGCCCGAGCCGCCATGCGCCTCGGGGATGATCACCCCTGCGAACCCCATCTCCCCGAAGGCCCGCCACAGATCGCGCGACACCCCGTCGGCATCCTTGCTGTCGCGCAGATTGCGCAGATGGGCAATGGGCGCGTGTTCGCTCAGGAAGCCGTCGGCGGCCTCCTTCAACATCGTCTGTTCTTCGGTCAGGATCAGCGGCATGGTTATCAACCGGGAAGAAGGGTGCCGAGCAGCAGCAACACGGGCGCTGACAGGGCGATGAAAACGGGAGGCAGAGCCGAACGGGATCGGGCCCGGAGGGCGCGCACGCCGATGAGGGCGGACACGATGACGCTGGCCAACACAACCCATACGGCGGGCGGAACAGTTGTGAGCCGAAGCTCCCCACCGGCACCCCATGCCGCCCACGCTCCGGCGAAATAAGCGATAACCAGACTGCAGGCGAAACCCGCAGCGGCCAGCACCCAAAGCGCGACAAGCATGCCCTTGTTCATCCGGCTCACGTCCCCGGCAGCTGCAGCAGGTGTTTGGCGATGATGTTGAGCTGCACCTCACTCGTCCCGCCCTCGATGGAATTGGCCTTGGTCCGCAGCCAGTCGCGCGCCGCCTTGCCGCCGCGCGACCGCTCGCCCTCCCACTCAAGCGCATCCGAGCCGCCCGCCGCCATCAACAGCTCGTGCCGCCGCTTGTTCAGCTCGGAGCCATAGTATTTCAGCATCGAGGCGATGGCCGGATGGGCCTGGCCCGCCTTCACCTGATCCCCGGTCCGTTCCATGGCCAGACGGAAGGCGGCGGCGTCGACCTCCAGCTCAGCGATCCGTGCACGGAGCATGCCGTCATCCAGCCGCCCGTCGTCGTCCAGTCCGATCGATCCCGTCGCCACCTGGCCCAGCGGACGCCCGCCGCCGACCTCGCCCATGGCCCCGATCATGGTCCGCTCATGCGCCAGCAGGTGTTTGGCCACGTCCCAGCCGCGGTTCAGCGTCCCGACCAGATTGGCCTTCTCGACCCGCACATCGTCGAAGAAGGTCTCGCAGAACGGACTCTTGCCGCTGATCAGGGTGATCGGGCGCGTGCTCACGCCCTTGGTCGCCATGTCGAACAGCACGAACGAGATCCCCAGATGCTTGGGGGCCTCCGCATCGGTGCGCACCAGACAGAAAATCCAGTCCGCCTTGTCGGCATAGGACGTCCAGACCTTCTGGCCGTTGACGATCCAGTGGTCGCCCTTGTCTTCAGCCCGCGTCTGGATCGCCGCCAGATCGGACCCCGCGCCCGGTTCGGAATAGCCCTGGCACCAGCGGATTTCGCCACGCACGATCTCGGGCAGGAAGCGCTGCTTCTGCGCCTCGGTCCCGAAGGCCAGCAGCGCCGGCCCCAGCATCCAGACCCCGAAACTGGCCAGCGGCGGCTGGGCGTCGATGCGGCGCATCTCCGAGCCCAGCACCTTGGCCTGTTCGCGGCTCAGCCCCCCGCCGCCGTATTCGGCCGGCCACTCCGGCGCGGTCCAGCCCTTGGCCCCCATTCGGTCCAGCCAGGTCTTGTGCGCCGGGGTCGGATAGACGGCCTCGCGCCCGCCCCAGACCCGGTCCTCGTCGCTCTCCACCGGCCCGCGGCATTCCGCCGGACAGTTGGCCTCAAGCCAGGCGCGGGTCTCCGCGCGGAACGCATCCAGATCGGTCATGTCAGCCTCCGTCTCGCGAGGTTAGCAGCGATTCAGAAGTGACGTAGCGTCAGCCCCCGCCCGGCAGGAACGGCGAGAACGTAATCACCGTGAAGGTGTCGCGGATATTGGCCCGGGTCTGCACCGACTTCGTCACGAACGTACCGATGTCCAGATCCTTCGGCAGCTGGAATTTGGCCAGCAAGTCGTACTGGCCCGAGGTCGAATAGACCTCCGAGACATATTCGACATTGTCCACCATATCGGCCGCCACGTCGTTGGCGTGGCCCAGCTCGCATTTGATGAAGACGAAGATGGCGGTCATCATGGCGGCGGTCCTTCCCGAGCGTTGGACGGTGTCTAGCGGATGATGGCGTGCCGGGTAAGAGCGACGGGATCGACCCAAAGAACATTGACTGGGAGGCCGAATATAACAACCGCGTCCTCGTGCCCGACCACCCCGCCGTCATGCAGCGCTGGCGCGAGACGGCAGAAGCCGCCCGCGCCGCCCATCCGCCGCTCGAGATCGCCTATGGCCGCGGCCCCCGAGAGGTCATGGACCTGTTCGAGGCCGGACCGGGCGCTCCGGTCGCCGTCTTCCTGCACGGCGG
Source organism: Pseudomonadota bacterium (assembly GCA_030856285.1). Lineage (GTDB taxonomy): Bacteria > Pseudomonadota > Alphaproteobacteria > Caulobacterales > Caulobacteraceae > Brevundimonas. Next base: position 2,585 of record JALYPS010000177.1, on the reverse strand, counting down.
CTACTGGCAGGCGCTGGACAAGACCTGGTTCAGCGGCATCGCGCCAGCCCTGCTCGCCCATGGCGTCAGCCTCGCCATCCCCTCCTACGACCTCTGCCCCTCCGTCCGCCTCGGGGCCATCCTGCGTCAGGTCCGCACCGCCGTCGAAACCATCCGCGAGCGCACCGGCGTCCGCCCCGTCGTCTTCGGCCACTCCGCCGGCGGGCACATGGCGGCCTGTATGCTGTCCGAGGGCCGCGCCTCAGCCGCCGTGGCCATCAGCGGCGTATTCGACCTGGCTCCTCTGATCCCGACCTCGCTGAACGAGGCCCTCGATCTCGACGAGCGCGAGGCCGCCGCCCTTTCGCCCATCCACTGGCCCGTCCCCAACGGCTCCACCCCCGGTGGCACGGTTCTGGACTGTGTCGTGGGCGCTGAGGAAAGTCCGGAGTTCCTGCGCCAATCCCGCATGATGGCCGACCTCTGGGCCTCAAATGGCGTCAAAACACGCTATGACGCCCTGCCCGGCTTGAACCACTTCACCGTGCTTGACCCGTTATTCGAGCCGGAAAGCGCGATGGTGAGGCGGATCGCCGCCCTGGCCAACGCGACGGCCTGACATCGTCGCCTCTCCCGCCCTGCGAGAATCGGGCGGATTGACCCGGGAATGACAGTTCATTCCCCATCGCTCGAATTCTAAGCTTGACCGTAACGAGAAATGGTTGTGTTTGCACCCACCCGGCCGCACTCTTGGCGCCGGTCGCGTCCAGTAGAGTTCCATGTTCCGCACCCTGCGAAAATTCATCAGGCAGCTTCGCTGTCGCCGTCATCGCTGGCGTCCCGACCGAAAGGTTGCGGGGCGCGAATTCTGCGACCTGTGCGGGGCCAGACGGAAAGCGGCCTGAGGCGGTCGCCGGGTTTCGAAACACAAAGTTCCGTGCCTCCTCGCGCCGGCGCTTTCCCGGAACGCGGCGGTTGCGATAAGCATGGCGGGCCGCCGAACCGATCGGCGGGGGAAATCAGACCATGCGCCACGACCGCCTCGCCGTCCTGACCGCCCTTGAAGCCCAGGGCGTGGCCCCGGTCTTCTACCATCCCGATGCTGAGGTCTGCCTCAACGTCATCCGCTCCTGCGCGCGTGGCGGGGCGCCTGTGATCGAGTTCACCAACCGCGGCGACTTCGCCTGCGATCTGTTTGGCGAGATCGCCCGCGAACTGCAGAAGACCGACCCCGGACTCATCCTCGGCATCGGCTCGGTGGTCGATGCGGGCACGGCCAGCCTCTATCTCAACCGCGGCGCCCGGTTCGTGGTCAGCCCCTGCCTGATCCCGGAGGTCGCCCGCGTCTGCAACCGGCGCATGACCGCTTATTTCCCCGGCTGCGGCTCGGTCACCGAGATCGGGCAGGCCCATGAGCTGGGCTGCGACATCGTCAAACTCTTCCCCGGCGCCAGCGTCGGCGGCCCCGACTTCGTCAAGGCTGTGCTGGGCCCCATGCCGTGGACGAAGATCATGCCCACAGGCGGCGTCGATCCTGATGCGGCCAGCATCGCGAAATGGTTCGGCGCCGGCATCGCCGCCGCCGGCATGGGCTCGAAACTGGTGACCGACGCCGCCGTCAAGGCCGGCGACTGGGCCGGCGTCGAAGCCAATGTGCGCAAGACGGTGGACGCGATCGCGGCCTTCCGGGCCTCCCGCTAGAGCCCCAGCGTAGGGCTGTTCAGGTCCAGCTCCGCCGCCGGGATCACCACCACGTCGGGATGCGCGGCCCGCAGGGCGTCGATGAACTCAGAGGCCTGACCGACCACCACAACATAGGCCTCGTCCGAGCTCACGGCCTGGGCCGCCGCCGTCAGACTGTACGGCGTGGTCGCGGCGATTCGCTGCGGATAGGTCTCGATCTCCGTCAGCGGGAGACCGTAGGTGACGGCGTCGGCCAGCACCCCGCCCAGACCGCCTGTCGTCTCGATCGCACGCGAGAAGGCGCCGTTGATGAAGGTCTCGCGGTCGGTCACGGACTGTTCCGTCACCGCCTCCGTCCGCAACCGGTCGAACTCGGCCAGCACCAGATCGACCACCTCGGCGGCGCTCTCGTTCTTGGTCTGGGTGGCCGCGCTCAGCAGGCCGCCGTCGATCCGCGCGCCCAGCGAGGAGTTGGCCCCGTAGGACAGGCCCCGCTTGGCCCGGATCTCCTGGAACAGATGGCCGTTCTGGCCGCCGCCAATGACGCTGTTGACCACCGCGAGCGGATAGTAGCCCGCATCGGACCGGCGCGGTCCGCGCACGGCGGCCGCCACCGCCGCCTGTCCGGCGCCCGGCAGGTCGACCACCACGATCCGCGGTCCCGGCCGCTGGCCGCCGGCACGGTTCGTCGCCACGGGCGTGGCGCCCGGGGGCCGTTCCCAGCCGCCCAGGGTCCGCTCGGCGAAGGCGAAGGCCACTTCCGGCTCCATGCCGCCGGTGATGATCAGGGCGGCGTTGTCGGGCCGCCACCAGCGGTCGTGGAAGCCGGCGATCTGGTCGCGGGTCATGGCTGCCATCGAATCGGGCGTGCCCGACGACGGCGCGCCATACGGCGCCGCGCCGAAGGCCAGCCGGTTCAGCAC
>JALYPS010000161.1 GCA_030856285.1 Pseudomonadota bacterium | reverse complement strand
CGGAACCGGCACGACTGCCCGATCAGGGGCGACAGCGTCAGCTTGTAGCCGCGATGGGCCAGCCGCACGCCGCGTTCATAGAGAGTTCCGCCGGAAGCCATGTCGCCGCGCTTATCCCCTGCAATGGCGGCAGGGGCAACGGGCGTCAGGCCGCACCGGCGAGGCTAGTTCGTGTGTCGGGGCTCTTGCGGGCCTGGGCTTCACGCACCGCGTCCAGCGTCGCTTCCACGGCGACCATGGTCGAGGCGTGGCGCGCCGGATAGTCGGCGACCTGTTTCAGCGCCCGCAGACCCTCGAAACGGCCCGTCGGACCCTCGCCGCCGGCCTTGAGCATGGCGGACATGGCGTCACGCGCGGCGACGATCTCATCCAGGGTGGCGCCGATGACGGCCTCGCCGAGCACGCCCGCCGCGGCCTGCCCAAGGGCGCAGGCCTTCACGTCCTGGGCGAAGGTCTCGACCCGGGCCGCATCGTCCAGGGTTACGTCGACCACTGCCTTCGAGCCGCACAGTTTGGCGACCCGCTCGCCCGTGCCTTCAGGCGCAGCCAGCCGTCCGCTGTGCGGCAGGTTGGCCGCCAGCTTGAGGATGCGCGCGCTGTAGAGCTCGTCGATCATGGCTGGAATATAGGCGATCAGCCGCCCTGGAGCGAGCCCCAGGTCCGGGCCTGATCGACCCCGGTCCCGCCAGCACGCTCGCGCAGCCAGGCCAGATTGCGGTCCGCGGCCTCGGGCGGCAGGTCGCGGCGCAGCATCTGCTCGGCCTCGGCGATATTGCCCGTCAGGCCCAGAACCATGGCCAGGTTCAGCCGCACCTTCAGCGATGCGCCGGGCTGGGCTACGGCGCGGCGCAGCAGCGGCTCGGCCCCGGCGGCGTCGCCGCGCGTCATAGCCGAGATGGCCATATTGGACAGGACATCGGGATTGTCGGGCGACAGGGCCAGGGCCTGGGCCCAGGCCGCGCGGGCGTCGTCGGGGCGCCGGACCTGTTCATAGGCCGTGCCGAGCAGGGACCAGGCCCGCCAGTCCGCGGGACGGGCGTTGCGCGCGCCTTCCAGCGCCGCGATGCCGTAGAAGGCCTGACCGCGGGCGATGTGGGCGCGTCCGGCCTCCAGCATGGCCTCGACATTGTTGGGCTGAACCACCAGCACCTTGCCGGCCATCTCGGCGGCCTGATCGAACCGGCCGAGCTCGCGCAGGGCCTGTGCGGCCTTGACGCCGGCGACGGGGTCCATCGGGTCGATCTCGGCCTGGTCGGACCAGAAGATCTGCCGGCTCAGCGGGTCGGTGCGCTCATAGGCGGCGCGGACCTCGGCCGAGGCGGGCTGGCGCGTAGCCTGGGCGGACACGGGTGGCGCGATCACGGGGTCGGCCATGGCGGGCGCGGCGATGCCGGCCAGCAGGAGGGCGACGGTTGCGATACGGGCGGTCGTGCGCGACATGGAAGGCGCTCCGGAAGGTTCGACCCGAGACTCGGCCCTTCTCGTCAATCCTTGGTTAAGATCGACCCCCTCGGGTCGGAAAGGCCGCTGTCCATGTCCATCCTGCATCCCGACCTGCTGACGACCGAGGCCGAGGGCGCGATTCCGGTGCGATTCGTCGGTCCGGACGGTCGGATCGACCCGGCGATCCGGGGCTGGGCCGAGACGAATGGCTTCAAGGGCAAGCCCGGCCAGATGCTGGTCGCGCCGGACGGGCAGGGCGGGATCGCCGCCGTCCTCGTCGGCGCCGGCGAGCGGTTCGATCCGATGTCGGCCCGCGCCCTGCCGGCCAGGCTGCCGCCGGGCCTCTATCGCCTTGAGGTCGAGCCGGCGGATGCGCGCACAGCGGCCCTGGCCTTCCTGCTCGGGGCCTATGTGTTCGACCGCTACAAGGCGAAGCCCGATAGAGACGGGGTGCGGCTGGTCGCGCCCGAGGGACTCGACGTCGAGGCCGCCCTGCGCATCGCCTCGGCCTGCGCCCTCGCCCGCGAGATGATCGACACCCCCGCCGCCGACATGGGGCCGCTGCAGATCGAGACCATCGCCCGCGAAATCGCCACGGCCTCCGGGGCGACGGCGACCGTGACTGCCGGCGATGCCCTGCTCGAAGAAAACTATCCCGCCGTCCACGCCGTCGGCCGCGCCGCCGCACCGCACCGTGGGCCGCGCGTGATCGAGATCGGCTGGAACCTCGACCGCGCCGACCTGCCGCTGGTCGCCCTCGTCGGCAAGGGGGTGGTGTTCGATTCCGGCGGTCTGGACATCAAGGCCGCCGCCGGGATGCGGAATATGAAGAAGGACATGGGCGGAGCGGCCCATGCGCTGGCCCTCGGCCGCCTGGTCATGCAGGCGGGCCTGCCCGTGCGGCTTGTGGTGCTGGTGGCGGCGGTAGAGAACGCCATCTCCGCCGACGCCTTCCGGCCCGGCGACATCCTGTCCAGCCGCAAGGGCCTGACCATCGAGATCGGCAATACGGACGCGGAAGGGCGGCTGATCCTCGCCGACATCCTGACCCGCGCCGGGGAGCACTCGCCCGACCTGACGCTCGACTTCGCCACACTGACCGGGGCGGCCCGCGTCGCCCTCGGGCCGGAGCTGCCGCCGCTCTATACCGATGACGACGCCCTCGCCGCCGACATCCTCGAGGCGGGCAGCACGGTCGGCGATCCGCTGTGGCGCATGCCGCTCTGGCCCGGCTATCGCGCCTCAATCGAGACCGAGATCGCTGACCTGCGCAACGACTCCGCCGGCTGGGCCCAGGCCGGTTCGGTCACCGCCGCCCTCTTCCTGCAGAAATTCGCCCCGACCACCGGGTCGTGGGCCCATATGGACATCTTCGCCTGGAACCCCCGCGCCCGCCCCGGCTGGCCCGAAGGCGGCGAGGCCCAGGCGCTGAGGGCGTGTTTCGAAATGCTGTCGCGGCGCTTCGCACCGCGCAGGGCGTAGGAATTAGGGCTTGGGAATTAGGGAAATTCGATCTCAGGTCTCGTCCGCGTCGCTGCTCCCCACGACCTAATTCCTAAGCCCTAATTCCTCTCCCGTTAACGGCCCTTTCGGCTTCTTCCGCTAAGACAACGGCTCAATCGGACGAGCCCACGTTTGACCGCAGCCGCCGCCAGCCCTGATCCCCGCACCACCCTCGCCCGGCCCGATCTCGCCGAGCAGGCGCTGGAAGGGATCGTGCGCGCGTCGGCCTTCCGTGCCGTCCGGGCGATGCATTGCGCGGTTCCGGTCGCCGACATCCATCTTGACGCCGTGGCGCGCGAACATCCGATCGACCAGCTGATCTTCGGCGAGGCTTTCGACGTGCTCGAGACGCGAGGCAATCAGGTCTGGGGCCGCGCCCGCCGCGACGGGGTCGTGGGTTGGGTGATGCAGTCCGCCCTCAGGGACGGCGCTCCGCTGGCGACCCACCGCATCGGATCGACGGGCGAAAGCCTGCCCCTCAACGCCCTCGTGGTCGAGCCGGGCGACCGGTCGGGTCTGGCCTCCATCGGCAGTTTCGCGGCCGAGCCGGTCGGGGTTGCCGAACAACTGGTGGGGACGCCCTACAAGCTCGGCGGCCGGTCATCGCTGGGCACGGACTGCTGTGGCCTCGTGCAGCAGGCGCTCTACGCCTGCGGTCGCGCGGCCCCGCGCTATGCGGATCAGCAGGCGGAACTGGGTCAGGCCGTGGCGGCGGGTGATGCCCGGCGCGGTGATCTGGTGATCTGGCTCGATCCCGACGAAGGTCCGTGGAACGGCCACGCCGGCTTCATGCTGGATGGGGACCGCGTGTTGCACGCCGTCGGACGGCTGGGCGGGGTGGCGATCGAGCCCTTCGCCGAGGCTGACGCCCGCCATCGCGTCGCGGGCTCGCCCGGACCGGTCTTCCGCCGCCTCTGACTGCAACGAAAAAGGGCGGCCCGAAGACCGCCCTTCCACATTCAGATTGCGTCCATGGCAGGGAGAGCTAGCTGTCGAAGCTATGAAGGTTGTTCACCCGGGGGTGGGCTGAGAAGCTGGGGTTGCGAAGCACCAACCTCAACCGAAGAGTTCCCCGGATGAACGTGCACAAGAATGCCCGGCTGACGCCGTCG
>JALYPS010000152.1 GCA_030856285.1 Pseudomonadota bacterium | reverse complement strand
CGCCGGGCCTTGAGGTCGGGATAGGGCAGGTCGCCGGCCAGGGTCAGCCGCACCGCCTCGCCGCTGAAGCCGGGCAGGCTCGCGCGCTCCGCGGCGGCGGCGAAACGCAGCGCGATGCGATCCCCCGTCGTGGTCAGATCGACTGTCGCCTGTAGCCCGCGCGCCTCGGCGTCGCCGCTCTTGAAGGCTGTCGCGGGCATCCGGGCCGTGAGCCGCATGAGCTTGCCGTCGTCAATGCGGGCGTCGCCGAAGATGTTGGTCGGACCGTAGTCGGTGTCGAGCCGGACCCGGGCGCCCTCGACCAGAACGAGCGGGCCGCGGCTGTCGGGACGGGGTGGGCGGCCGGTGAACCGCTCGACCAGGGGATCCAGCGAACCGAGGGTCAGTTTGCCGTCGCGGACGCTGGCGCGCACCACGGGGCGGACGAGGCGGATGCGGGTGGGCGTCAGGCCTATGCCCCCCTTCGACCACGGCGCGCCGATGGCGTAGTCGACCTCGACCCGTTCGATGATCACGTCCGGGTCGGCGGCGTCGCCGATGCGGACGCTGGCCCCCAGGCCGTCCAGCTCGAGCCGCTCGACCTGCATGTCGGCCTCGACGCCCTGCTGTTCCAGCCAGCCGATCAGCACCTGCCGGGTCGCTGCGCGCCGGTTGAGGTAAAGCAGGGCGGTCAGGATCAGCAGCACGCCGATGACCACGCCCGCAATCGGCAGGGCGCGGCGACCGCGCGTGCGTTCAGGCCGCGCAGGAGGCGGAGCGGGATCGGTCGCGGCGGTCATGGACCGGTCATATCGGGACGGACGTGAGGGAGGAAAGGCCGGTGAGCAAAGGAATCGTCCCGATCAGCACTAGAATCGTGTCCGGTGCAACACAGATGAGTGGCGCATCGGCCACTTTGAATGCCGCGACGGTCAGTTCGGGACACGTTGCCGCAGGGATCAGTCAATTCATTGCCCAGACGCAGCGAATACACAGCCGAACGCACGCGATAGTCTCAGGGTTCACGCAAGCTTTACCAACGACTACGGCTGCGGTTAACGCGCTGTAACGAACCACCTTCCCATGATGGGACGGACGGGCTATACGGCCTGTCTCGCGCAGGGGGCTGCTTCGGCGCGATCCTTGCTACCAGTGGCTTTGGCGCCGTTTGGCGTCGTTGTTTCCCGGGGACCGATGGCTCAGTTCGACCCACGTCGCCAACCGATGCGCATTGCGCCACACGCCCTTACGGCGGTGGCCGCGATCTCGGTGGCGCTGCTTGCCGGTCGTGTGTACCAACCCGCGAAAGCGGAAGAGGCTCCGCCTCTTACCCGGAATCAGATCGCAGTCCTGGCCGACCAGGCTTTCGCCGCGGCCGGCATGCCCGCCGGCCTGACCACGCCCGAAGCCATTCCCGTCCAGATCCGCCGCGGCGAAACCTTCGAACAGGCCGTGCGCCGCACCGGCATCGCGCCGGAGGAAGCTTCCGCCGTAGCGGCCACCCTGTCCAACGCCATGGACGTGACCTCGATGCGCGCGGGCCAACGTTTCGAGACCGCCATTTCCCAGCCGCGAGGCGGCCGGGGCGAGGCCCGTCTGATCGGCCTGACCATGCGTACGGGTCCGGCGACCCAGCTGACCGTGTCGCGCAGCTTCGACGGCGCCCTGCGTCTTCGGGCGCTGGAGGAGAAGGTCACCCACGAGACTGTGGTCCTGACCGGCAAGGTCGAGGGCTCCCTGACGCGCACGGCGCGCCGTGAAGGCGCGCCCGCCGATGTGGCCCGCGCCGCCGGACGGCTGTTTTCGCACCGGTTCGACATGGACCGCGACATCCGCGCCAATGACGAGTTCACCTATGTCTTCGGCCGCACCGTCACCGAGAACGGCCGAACCATCGGAACCGACGGTCTGTTGTATGCCGAACTGAAGGGCGTGGCCTTCTATCGCTTCCGGCCCGAAGGGGCCCGCGAGGCCCAGTATTTCGACGCGACCGGCAAGAACACGCGGTCGGCCTTCATGCGCACGCCGCTGGAGCGGGGCTTCCGGGTCTCGTCATCGTTCGGCTTCCGCCGGCACCCGATCGCCGGCTATCGCAAGATGCACCAGGGCATCGACTTCGCGGCTGGCAGCGGCACGCCGGTCCTGGCCCCTGCGGATGGCGTCGTCGTCGAGGCCCGTCGCTGGGGCGGCTACGGCAACTGGCTGCGCATCCGCCATTCCAATGGTCTCGAGACAGGCTACGGCCACCTCTCGCGCTACGCCTCGGGCATGCGCGCCGGACAGCGCGTGCGTCAGGGCCAGATCGTGGCCTATGTCGGTTCGACCGGCGCCTCGACCGGTCCGCACCTGCACTATGAAATCTGGCGGCGCGGCCAGCGGATCAATCCGGCCGGCGTGCGCACCACTGAGGGCACGGTCCTGGCCGGCGCCGATCTGGCGGCCTTCAAGGCTGAGAAAGCCCGCATCGACCGGATCCGGGCCTCCGGCGGCGAACGTCGCCCGGTCGTCCAGCGCGCCGCCGTCGAGGGCCTGCGCCCCGCCCAGGGCTAGGCCTCTCCCTCAGCTTCCCGCATTCGCCGCCGCGATCAGGGCGTCATCGATCTCGCGCGCGCGTATGGCCGCCGGGCGCTGAAAAAGCCGGCCCGCATAGGCCTTGAAGGCGTCGCGGTCGGGCAGGCTCTTGAACTGCAGGCCCCAGCCGATCTGGCTGCCGAGATAGACATCCAGCGCGCTGAACCGGTCGCCCAGAAGCCACGGTCCCGCGCCTGACACGACGGTCTCAAGCGCATCCACCACCTGTTCGAAACTGCCGTAGCCGGCCATCCCCGCCTTGTCTGCCGGAGCCAGCAGCCCCAGCGACTTGGCCGTCACCGCCGCCTCGAGCGGGCCCGCGCCGAAGAACATCCAACGCAGATACGGCCCTCGAGCCGGGTCCTCAAGCGCCGGAGCCAGACCGGCATCGGGAAAGGCGTCGGCCAGATACGCGCAGACGGCGGCGCATTCCGTCACCGTCACGCCGCGATGGGTGACGGCGGGCACCTTGCCCATGGGATTGAGGGCCAGATATTCGGGAACCTTCATCGTCGTGCCGTAATCCAGAACCACGGTGCGGTACGGTTGGCCGATCTCCTCCAGCATCCAGCGCGCGATACGGCCGCGTGACATGGGGTTGGTGTAGAAGACGATCTCGTCGGACTGGCTCACTGCGCTCTCCCTCGCGTTCCGGCGCGAACGCTAACCCGAAGACGACATGGAACAAAGACGAAACATTCTCCGGGGTCTGGTCGGCGGCGCCGTGCTGTGGAGCGCCGGATCCGACGTCCGGGCGCAGACCGCCTTCAGCTCGCGGCGGATCGCGGTGACCACACGCGGGCGAGGCGCCGATGTGCTGTTGATCCCCGGACTGGCCTCTACGGCTGAGGTATGGCGCGGCGTGGCGGACCGGCTGGCCGCAAGGCGGCGGCTGCATCTGATCTCGGTCCGGGGCTTCGGCGACCTGCCCGCGGGGGCGAACGCCAGCGGCGCGGTCATGGCCGCGGTCGCGGCCGAGGTGCGCCGCTACATCACCGAACAACGGCTCGAGCGGCCGGCCATCATAGGACATTCGATGGGCGGCCAGGTCGGGCTGCGCGTGGCCGCGGATGCGGGCGCGAGGGTCGGCCGGGTCATGGTGGTGGATTCCTCGCCGTTCTTCCCCGCCCTGATCAGCCCACAGGCCACGGTCGGCGACGTCGAGCCGATCGCCCAGCTGGCCTATCAGGCGATCCATTTCCTCGGTGACGAAGCGCTGCGCTCACGCGGTCGGGAGATCGGGCTGGAGCTGGGCGGGGCGACCGACGCCCTGTTCGGAACCCTGGGCTGGCAGGGAGGCGACCGCCGTGTTCTGGCACAGTCGCTGTATGAGGTGATGACGGTCGACCTGCGCCGCCGCCTGCCGGACATCACCGCACCGGTGACTGTGGTCTATGGCTGGAGCGCCGACGGGGCATCGCCGCGCAGCCGCACCGACAGCCTGTTCCGCGGCGCCTACGCCCGGCTGCGCACCCCGGCCGCCTTTGTGCCGATCGAGGGCGCCGAACACATGGTGATGATCGACCAGCCGAGGCGCTTCCTGGCGGCGGTGGAGCGCTTCCTGGGCTGAGTTTCAGTCCGCGTCGGGCTGGGCGTCGGGATGGGCCGCGATGAAGGCGGGGTGGCGCGCGGCCGCCGCATCGATTGCCAACAGGTGCGGGAAAGCCTCGAGCGGGACGTTGAACCGGCGGGCCGAATAGATCTGCGGGACCAGGTAGCAGTCGGCCAGGGTGGGGGCGGCGCCGAAGCACCATCCGGCGCCGTGTCGGGCGACAAGGGCCTCCAGCGCCCCGAAGCCGGGCAGAATCCAGCGGGCGGCCCAGGCGTCGATGGCGGCCTGGTCGGCGCCGAAGGTCTCACGCAGCGCCTTGCCGACGCGAAGATTGTTCAACGGATGAATGTCGCAGCCGATCAGGGCGGCCATGGCCCGGACGTGGGTGCGATCCACCGGCTCCGAAGGCAACAGGGCCGGAGCGGGATGGGTCTCCTCCAGCCATTCGAGGATGGCGGGACTCTGGGTCAGGACACCCCCGTCGACCTCCAGCGCGGGCACCATGCCTTGGGGATTGAGAGCGACAAAGGCCCCGGATTTCTGCGCGCCGGTTCTCAGATCGACGCCCTGCTGGTCATAGGCCAATCCCTTGAGAGCGAGGGCGATACGGGTGCGGTAAGCGGCTCCGGAGCGCCAGTATCCATGCAGGATCATCGCGGAAGCACCGTGAAGGTCAGGGTCTGAAGCCCGCCGATGGTCGCCTCGACCCGATCGCCGGGCTGGAGCGGGCCGACGCCCTCAGGCGTGCCGGTGAAGATCAGGTCGCCGGGCTGGACGTCCCACAGCTCTCGCGCCTTGGCGAGAATCTCGGCCGGGTTCCAGACCATGTCGTCGAGGCGGCCGGATTGGCGCGACTCGCCGTTGACCAACAGGGCGATGGGCGCGGCAGGGTCGGGCAGGGCGCCGAGGGTCAGGGGCCCACACGGAGCGGACTGATCAAACCCCTTGGCGGCGTCCCAGGGACGGCCCTTGTCCTTGGCCGCCGCCTGGAGATCGCGCCGGGTGAGGTCGCAGCCCACTGCCCAGCCAGCGATAGTCCCATCCGCCCCGACCCCGCAGACCAGTTCGACTTCGTGATGCAGGTTGGCGGTGGCCAGGGGAAATTGAGGGTCGGCGCCGTCCACGACCACCGCATCGGCGGGCTTGGTGAAGAAGAACGGTTCGGCCCGGGCCTGGCCCATTTCGCGCGCATGGGCGGCGTAATTCTGGCCGACACACAGGATGCGACGAACCGGGAAACGCTCGATTCGGCCGTGGATCGGCAGCGAGGACGTGGGCGCGGGAGTGAACAGCCAGTCGGTCATTCGTCCTGTCTATGCCCGGATGCAGCGCTTCGCCACCACCGGCTGATGCTGCAATGCGGGAACCGTCACCGGACAGTGGCGTTCCCGCTCAGGGTTCTCTATCTAACCGTCAAGCTTGCAAAGCGGAGCGCGCACAATGGCTACGACCAAGGCAGCACGGACAACCGTGAAGAACGACATCAATACGCTTAAGGATGACCTCAAGGTGCTGGGCGCCGAAGAGAAGGCCCGGCTGCGTGAGAAGGCCACAGCGGCTGAAGCCCGCCTTCGCGCCAAGGCGGCCGAGGCAGAGACCCGGCTGCGCGAAGAAGCCGACGTCCTGCGCGAGCGTGCCCGGGGCTACTACGACACCGCCCGGGTCCGCGGTCAGGAATATTACGACGAGGCCAGCGAACGCTTCGATGAAGCGCAACGCTACCTGGTCGAGCGGGTCCAGGAGCGTCCGATGCAGTCGACCGGCATCGCTCTCGGCGTCGGAGTTGTGCTGGGCCTGCTGCTCGCCGGTCGGCGGCGCTGATGTTCGGCAGGGGCATGGCCAGTCAGCTGGTCAAGAAGGCCGTCGCGGCTTCGATCGCGGCCGGCGCCGCTTTGGTCGCCGTATTGGCGCTCGGGGCGACGATCTTCTACGCCCTGCAGCTGGTCGTCCTCCCGCTTGCCGCCGCCGCGATCACCTTCCTCCTCTTCGCCGTGATTGCACTGGTGGTCGCCCTGACCGTCGTCGCCCGTAGCGAAGCGGAAGACGAGGAGAGCGGGGAAGACGTCGGCGGCCTCGGCCAGCGCGCCTATACGCTGTTCCGGCAGAGACCCATCCTCGGCACCGTCGCCGCCTTGGCCGGCGGCTGGATATTCCTGCGGAACCCGGCGCTCGCCACCATGGTGGCGGCGGCATTTACCGAAAAATCGCACGGCAGCCGCCGACGCCGCTGAGGCGGAACGGCGACGCGTTCGAAAGGCAGACCAATCAGGGAAGGCCGTGGTCGATCAGACCGCGGCCTTTTCCATTTGTCCGGCCTCGTTGGGATCCGGCGCCGTGGCGGTCCGGCGGGTATCCTGACGGCGGGGAAGTTTCCAGGTCTGGTCCGGCTCGAAGCGGTCACCGGTCCACGCTACTGCAGTCACGGTGATGTGGTGCGCGTCCCAGTCGATCTGGTTGAAACTGGGCGGCGCGCCCCGTTCACGATGCGACAGCGTCCCGCAGCCGACGGCGTACGAGCAATGGTCGCCCAGGCTGATCGGCAGGGCGAACGGGACGTGGACATGGCCCGTGGTGATCAGATCGACCCCGGCCTCGGCGAAGATACCGGCCGCCGCGTCGCCGCGCTTCACTTCGCCGGTCATGGGAGCGCCGATCATCTCGACCAGCGGATGATGGCAGGCGAGAACCCGCAGCGCCCCGACCGGCGCCTGACGCAGCGCCTCGGCCGCCTTGCGGGTCTGATCAAGATCGATGACGCCCTTGGACCAGTTGGCCCGCGCCTGCCAACCACGCGCCGTAACCACACCGCGAACCATCAGATTCGGGCTGAGGAACTGGTGATCGTGGGCCGGGTGGCCGGTTGCGCGCTCGAACGCCTTCCACGGACTGAACACCCGCGCGAACAGGCTCCAGTAGGGGACATCATGATTGCCGACGATGACGAAGCGGGGGTCTGGCATGCTGGCGATCCAGCGACCGGCCGCCTCAAACTCATCAGGCAGGCCCTGCTGGGTGATGTCGCCGGTGATCAGGATCAGGTCGTGAGCGGTGCCGTGAGCGTATTCGAGGGCGGCGGCGCAGGCGTGGACGTGCTCGCAGCCGAAATGGATGTCCGAAAACTGGAGAATTCGCCCCACTAGACGCCATCCTCAGCGATTGCCGGATTCGGGGCGAGCGCGCAGAACGCCGTCCGGATGAA
>JALYPS010000149.1 GCA_030856285.1 Pseudomonadota bacterium | reverse complement strand
TCTCGGCCTGTTTCGTCTCGGCCTCGCTCTCCAGCGCGCCCTGCCGCGCCGTCATCGTCTCGACGGCGTCGGCGGTCAGCATCAGGGCGTCGAGGCCGAAGCCGAGCTCCAGCCGTCCCAGCCCCGCTTCGCGGAACAGGCGCAGCCATATTCCGGCGTCCCGCCCCGGGCGGCCCATGCGCACCGACAGGCTGGTGGTCAGGCCGTCCGAGCGGAAGCCGGTCAGGGTCAGGGCCCTGGCCCCCTGCCCGTCGCGCACCAGCGGCGCGGCCAGGTCGGCGGCCAGTTCCGTCAGCCGCGCCTCCACCCCCTCAAGATCGCCGACCGGCTCCATCCATGTCCGCCAGGCGCGATATTTCGGCGGTGGCCGCACCGGCGTCAGGGCCTCGCCCGCAAACCCCAGCGCCTGATCCAGACGCTGGACCAGACCGACGCCGGCCCCGTCCCGGAACCGCCGCGCCAGCCCGGCGCGCGGCATGGGATAAAGGTCGCCGATCCGCTTCAGCCCGAACCGCCGCGCCTGCGCCAAGGTCCGATCATCGATGCGCAGGGCCTCGACCGGCAGGAGCGCCAGCAGGGCGCGCGCCGTCTCCTCATCCGCGATGGGCGGATGGCCTTCCCTCCCGCCCCAACGGGCCAGGGCCCAGGCCGCGCCGGGCGTGGGGCCTATGGCGACGCGCGCCGGCGCCCCGGCCTCGGCCAGCCGGTCGCGGATCTGCGCCGCCAGGGCCGCCTCGCCGCCGAACAGATGGGTCGCGCCCGTAAGGTCCAGGAACAGGCCTTCCAACCCCTCTCCCGCCGGGTCGACGCTGACCGACGGCGACCAGCGCTCGGCCCAGACCGCCAGCGCCGTCAGGGCGCGGGCGTCGGCCTCGACATCGGCCGGCTTGCAGATCAGGTGCGGGATCATGGCCCGGGCGTCTGCCTGGGTCTGGCCCCGGCGCAGGCCGGCCCGGCGCGCGGCCGGATTGAGCGCATACAGGATCGCCGCGCCCCGGCTGTTCCTCAGGATCAGGGCGAACGGGTTTTTGGGATCGAGCGCGGGGTCAGGCGGCGAGGCCGGACGGCGCGCCCGCATGGCCGATCGCCGCCAGACCGCGATCGGCCAGTCGATCAGCCAGACGGAGACGATGCGTCTCATCATCCTGCTCCAGCATCCAGGCCCCGGGCCGTTCACCCCGGCCGCGGACCAGTTCGGCGACCAGCCGCGCCGGACCCGGGGCCCTGGCGTCGTCCGGATCGACGGCGCTGGTCAGGCTTGAGATGCGCCAGCGACGTCGCGCTGCGCTAAGCCCGTCCAGCCGTCGGGGCAGGACCAGCCCGACCGCCTCGCCCTGTTTCGCCGCAAAATCCAGCCGCCGCGTCTGGGCCAGGGTCGCTCCGTCCACCGCCCCCAGGGCGAGAGACACCGCCCCGGACCGCAGGGCCTGCTCCAGGGTCCACAGCGCCTCGGCCGCCGTCGTGGTCGGAGCGAGGATCAGCGAAAGCCTCGTCGCGCCGGGTCCGTAGGGCCGTCCATGCTCCGCGAACCAGGTCCGGGGCGCGGTCACCAACACCGGCCGCCCGTCGCCCTCGATCCGTCGCGACAGGGCGAACAGCAGCAGGGCCGCCATGTCCCGCGGCCCGGACGCGCACGCCTCCTCCAGCGGCGCGGGCCGCTCGGGCCAGGGGTCTGAAGAGGGAGGATGAGCGGGGGTCATGGGGGTCCGGAGATCAGATTGTTCACTCTTTGTTCCAAATCACCCGGGAGTCAAACCTGAATCGTGGCGTCAGGTCTTTGTGTCTGAATGGTCCGACTCATGCAGCGAAATCTTTCGTGGGGCGGGCTTCGCTCCATAACGAGACGATTGCCTGCCATGACCAGCCGTCCAATAATCGAAGCGGACTTTCCTGCCCTCCAGGCGTTGCACCGCCATGTGGGCTGGCCCCAGAGGTCGTTGGACGGCTGGCGATGGTTGCACGCCAATCCGGCGCGGATAAGCGCGGGCGCGCCCGCGGGCTGGGTCGTCGACGGCCCCGACGGTCAACCGGCCGGACATGTCGGCAATCTGGTCCAGCAATTCTGGCTAAACGGTCAGCCGCTTCATGGCGCGACGGGTTTCTCGATCATCGTGACCTCGCCGGTTCGCGGCGCCAGCGGAGAGATGCTCAGCGCCTTCGCTAACCAGCCCGGCATGTTCGCCGCCTGGGTGTTCAACGCCAACCCCAAGTCCCAACCCCTGTACGCTCGTCACGGCATGGACCCCTGGCCCGAGCCGACCCACGCCCTTAAACTGAGCTGGATCATAAATCCCGTGACACTGGCCTATGGCCGGTTTTACCGCGCGGCTTACCGGCTGGCGCCCGACATGGTGTCACGATGGGGCGAGCGGCTGCTGAACGACCGTCTGTCTGCGAGGCCCCGTCTGGCCCTGCCACCCGGGGTTTCGGTGCTGAGCGATTTCCGGGATCAATCGAGATATGCGGAATTCTGGGCGGCCCTGCGCGCCGAAGGTCGCCTGCTGGCCGACCGGAGTCCTGCGGTTCTCCGCTGGCGGCTGGCCGACCCGGACCTGACCGATCCTCCGCTGGTGCTCGCCTTCAACCAGGGACGCGAGATCACCGGCTACGCCATGGCCATGATGGCCAAGTCCACCATACTGGAGCCGCCGGTTCTGGAGATCCTGGATCTCGAAGCCCTGGCTGACGACGCCGAGGCCATTCCAGCCCTGATGCAAGCCCTGAGGAGCGCCGCCGGACAGATGGGCGCGGCCAAGCTGCGCATCCAGATGGTCAGCCCCCCTATGCTGGAAAGACTGGGCAACCACGCCCGGGGCACGCGGCGCGAGGGCGGCTGGGGCCATTGTCATGTGCGGTTCGCGCCCGGCGGTCCCGATCCGGCCCTGTGGTCCCCGACCCCCTACGACGGCGACTACGCCATGTGCCTGAGGCCCATACCCGCCAGAGCCGGCGCAACCGTCCGTGTGCCTGCGGAGCCTCACATGGCGGCTTCTGCGGCCTGAAAGGGCCCTAGACCCGCGGCCGGGCCTTCAGTTCGTCGCGGATTTCGGCCAGCAGGGCTTCGGTCGCCGTGGGCGCGGCGGGCGCCTCGAGCTCGGCGGCCTTCTCGCGGCGTATCCTGTTGATCGCCTTGACCATCAGGAAGACGACGAAGGCGACGATGGCGAACTGGATCAGGGTGTTGATGAACGCCCCGTACTGGATCGCCACTTCCTCGATCGCCTCGGTGGCAGGATCCTCGGGCGACAGCACCCATTTCAGGTTCGCGAAATCGACCCTGCCCAGCAACAGGCCAATCGGCGGCATGACGACCTGCTCGACCAGGCTGGCGACGATCTTGCCGAAGGCCGCGCCGATGACGACGCCGATCGCCAGATCGACCACATTGCCGCGCGCGATGAAGTCCTTGAACTCGGCAGCCATTCCCATGGCGGGCTCAGGCGTCCCCGGCGTTCAGCCGCTCGCGCAGCTCCTTGCCGCTCTTGAAGAAGGGCACCGCCTTGGCGGGCACATCAACCGTTTCACCCGTCCGGGGATTGCGGCCGGCCCGCGCCGGGCGGCCGCGCACTGAAAAGGCCCCGAAGCCGCGCAGCTCGACACGACCGCCGTCGCCCAGCGAATCCACCATCCGGCCCAGGACGATATTGACCACCCGCTCGACCTCGGCGTGGGTCAGGTGAGTGTTCTCGGCTGCAAGCTTCTCGATCAGCTCTGACTTGATCATCTGGCCAGGCCCCCGTCCTGTTCGGCGCTTCCCGGAACGCATACGGGTGCATCCGAGCGCAGGATGCAACCCCACCCTAGCCTTCACCAGGCGGGGGAAAAAGGCCCCGTGACGGATTCAGCGCGGAAATGTCGGTTAACGGGCTCAAAGGCGGCGAATACCGTCAATGCGAGCCACGAAAAAGGCGGCCGGATTGCTCCGGCCGCCTGATCCGTTTCACCAGAATGAAGGAGACTATTCCTTCGTGCTGGCCTTTTCACGCAGGGCCGCGCCGAGGATGTCGCCCAGCGAAGCGCCCGAGTCGGACGAACCGAACTGTTCGATGGCCGCGGTTTCGTCCTTCATTTCCAGAGCCTTGATCGACACCGAGACGCGGCGCGAGGCCTTGTCGATGCCGGTGACCATGGCGTCGACGCGGTCGCCGACCGAATAGCGCTCGGTGCGCTGGTCGTTGCGGTCGCGCGACAGGTCGGACTTGCGGATGAAGGCGGTCGCCGGGGCGTCCTCTTCACCGAACTTGACCTCGATGCCGCCGGTTTCGATCGACGTCACGGTGACGGTGACCTGCTGGCCCTTCTTGAAGGTGTCGCCCTCGATCGGATCGCCGCCCAGCTGCTTGATGCCCAGCGAGACGCGTTCCTTCTCGACGTCGACGTCCAGCACCTTGGCCTTGACGGTTTCGCCCTTGCGGTAGCGCTGGATGGCTTCCTCGCCCGAGACGTTCCAGTCGAGGTCGGACAGGTGGACCATGCCGTCGATGTCGTTGTCCAGGCCGATGAACAGGCCGAACTCGGTGGCGTTCTTGACCTCGCCCTCGACGGTCGAACCGATCGGGTTGGCGGCCACGAAGGCATCCCACGGATTGTCCTGGGCCTGTTTGAGGCCCAGCGAGATGCGGCGCTTGGAGGCGTCGACGTCCAGCACGACCACGTCGACTTCCTGCGAGGTCGAGACGATCTTGCCGGGGTGGACGTTCTTCTTGGTCCAGGACATTTCCGAGACGTGGACCAGGCCTTCAACGCCGGCTTCCAGCTCAACAAACGCGCCGTAGTCGGTGATGTTGGTGATGCGGCCGGTCATCTTGGCGCCGACCGGATACTTGGCTTCCACGCCGTCCCACGGATCGGTCTGCAGCTGCTTCATGCCGAGGCTGATGCGCTGGGTGTCCGGGTTGATCTTGACGATCTGAACCTTGACGGTGTCGCCGACGGCGAGGACCTGCGAGGGGTGCGAGACGCGCTTCCACGACATGTCGGTGACGTGCAGCAGGCCGTCGATGCCGCCCAGGTCCACGAACGCGCCGTAGTCCGTGATGTTCTTGACCACGCCTTCGCGGACTTCGCCTTCCAGCAGCTGGCCGACCAGTTCGGTGCGCTGTTCGGCGCGGGCTTCTTCCAGGATGGCGCGACGCGAGACGACGATGTTGCCGCGCGGACGGTCCATTTTCAGGATGGCGAAGGGCTGTTCCTTGCCCATCAGCGGGCCGACGTCGCGCACCGGGCGGATGTCGACCTGCGAACCGGGCAGGAAGGCCGAGGCGCCGCCGAGGTCGACGGTGAAGCCGCCCTTGACGCGGCCGACGATGGCGCCGTTGACCGGATGGCCTTCGGCGAACACGACTTCCAGACGGGTCCAGGCTTCTTCGCGGCGAGCCTTGTCGCGGCTGATGACGGCTTCACCCAGGGCGTTCTCGACGCGCTCGAGGTAGACTTCGACATTGTCGCCGAGCTTCGGAATGACGGCGCCTTCGCCGATGCCGAACTCGCGGGCCGGGATGCGGCCTTCGGTCTTCAGGCCGACGTCGATGATCAGGATGTCTTTCTCGATGCCGACGACGCGGCCGTGAACGACCTGGCCTTCGCCGAGATCGCGGCCCTGAAGGGTTTCGTCGAGCAGCGCGGCGAAGTCGTCACG
>JALYPS010000109.1 GCA_030856285.1 Pseudomonadota bacterium | reverse complement strand
CGTGACGCGGCAGAAGTCGGAAGGCCGCCTTGAAGACCGTTTTTGTCCTATTTGACTCGCTGAACCGCCACATGCTCGGCTGCTACGGCGGGAGGCGGGTGCCGACGCCGAACTTCGACCGGCTCGCCGCACGGACCCGCACCTACGACCGGCACTACGTGGGGTCGCTGCCCTGCATGCCGCGCGCCGCGACCTGCTCACCGGGCGGCTGACCTTCCTGCACCGGAGCTGGGTGAGAACGGCGGCGGAATAATCGGCCACGGAACCGCCCGGATTATCCGGGCTGGGGCGGCGTAAAGTCCCGCCAGTGGCAAGTCTCTGGATCACAGGGTTGGTCCGGGGGCGAAAGGATGTACGGCGTGGAGCTGTATTCGAAGGTCCGCATGGCGGTGCTGCGGGATGGCGGTTAGCCGGCGCGAGGCGGCGCGGCGCTTTGGGATCGACCGGGGCACGGTGGCGAAGATGGTGGGGCACGCGGTCCCGCCGGGATACCGGCGGGCGCAGCCGCGAGTTCGCCCGAAGCTGGACGCGCATGCGGCGTTCATCGACGAGATCCTGAAGGCCGATCTGTCGGCGCCGAAGAAGCAGCGACACACGATCCTGCGGATTTTCGAGCGTCTGCGCGACGAGCGGGGTTTTGACGGCGGCTACACGACGGTGCGGGACTACGTCCGGCCCCGGCGGCTTTCATTGAAGGAGGTCTTTGTACCTCTTACGCACCCTCCAGGCCACGCTCAGGCGGATTTCGGCGAGGCGTGGGCGGTGCTGGGCGGCGTTCGGCGCAAGGTGCACGTGCTGGTGGTCGATCTGCCCCAGAGCGACGCGATCTTCCTGAAGGCTATCATGCGGAGACGGCGGAGGCGCTCTGCGACGGCCATGTGGCGGCGTTCGACTTCTTCGGCGGGGTCCCGCAGTCGATCCTTTACGACAACACCAAATTGGCGGTGGCGAAGATCCTGGGCGACGGCACGCGGGTGCGCAGCACATTGTTTGCCGAGCTGCAGTCTCATTATCTCTTTCGCGACCGGTTCGGTCGGCCCGGCAAGGGCAACGACAAGGGTAACGTCGAGGGGATGGTGGGCTTCTGCCGGCGGACCTTCATGGTCCCGATCCCCGAGCTCCCGATATCGACGCGCTGAACGGGATGCTGCTGGAGCGCTGCCGCGCCCGACAGGATACGGTGCTGCGCAGCGCCGACGGGACGATCGGCGATCGATTGGCCGCCGACAGGGCGGCGTTCCCGGCGCTGCCGCCCGCGCCGTTCGACGCCTGCGACAAGCGTTCCGGCAAGGTCTCCAGCCAGGCGCTGGTGCGCTACAGGAACACCGACTACTCGGTCCCGGTCGCCTACGCGCACCGCGACGTGCTGGTGAAGGGCTACGTGGACACCGTGGCGATCTCGGTCGGCGCCGAGGATATCGCCCGCCACCCGCGCTCCTACGAGAGCGCCGACTTCGTCTTCGACCCGCTGCACTACCTCGCGCTGCTCGAGATGAAGGTCGGCGCCCTCGACCAGGCGGCGCCCTTGCAGGGCTGGGCGCTGCCCGACGCCTTCCTGACGCTGCGCCGTCTGCTGGAGGCGCGGCTGAGCGGCAGGAACCGCTGCGCCGCGGGCAAGCGCGAGTATGTGCAGGTGCTGCGGCTGCTGGAGACCTACCCGATGGCGGTCGTCCATGGCGCGGTGGTCGATGCGCTCAGGCTCGGCGCGATCGGCTATGACGCCGTCAAGCATCTGGCCCTGTGTCGGATCGAGCGCCGTCCCCCGAAGCTGAGCCTCGACGCCTATCCCTATCTGCCCCAGGCGACCGTCGAGACGACGTCTGCGGCCAGCTACATGAGCCTGCTGGCGGGCGCGGACGCCGGCGCACCGGCATGACCGCAACGGCCGAGGCGCCCGAGATCCTGCTGCGTCATCATCTGAAGAAGCTGAAGTTGCCGACCGTGCTGCGCGAGTACGAGAAGCTGGCCCGGCAGTGCGCGGCCGAGAACGTCGATCATGTGCGCTATCTGACGCGGCTGATCGAGTTGGAGCTGCTCGACCGCGAGGCCCGGACCGTCGAGCGGCGCATCCGCGACGCCCGCTTCCCCGCGGTCAAGAGCCTGGAGAGCTTCGACTTCGACGCCATTCCGGGCCTGAACAGGAAGCTGGTCCTCGATCTGGCGCGCTGCGCGTCGTCGCCCGCCGCGAAAACGTCATCGCCCTCGGCCCCAGCGGCACGGGCAAGACC
>JALYPS010000100.1 GCA_030856285.1 Pseudomonadota bacterium | reverse complement strand
GCCGAGAGGCAAGCCGTCGCCGTCAACGCCGCCTTTCGGTACGTCCGCCTTCCGGTTCGGCTAGCGGTGAGAGGCGGTAGGCAACTCTGCGATGAACGTGGTTAGTCCGCCGACTAGGATGATGCCGGTAGCGAAAGCGATAATGGCAGCCCACGGCTGTTGGTCGACGCTGATGAGGTTCAAGATGTCACCAGCGATGAGAGACAGGGAGCCAGCGATCAAAACGATCGTCGTGCGCCTAACAAGAAGGATCCGCTTTTCCGGAAGCCGGCTGGCTAGGTAAGAAACCACGCCTAGCATCGCCACAATCGCCATCGCCAAGAGCGGGTTGAGCGTGGCCTTTTCCCAAAGCGCTGGAAGCGTCTGCGGCTGAGCGTTCGCGATAAGCGCGACATGACCTGCTGCAGCCAGCCCTAAGACGCCTGGCCCCTTAAGAGACCCAGGACCAAACCAATCGGCCAATAGAAGGGTTGCCCGCGCCGGGGCCTTGGATGCGCTGTTTTCCATTAAGACTAACTCCCCTCGCCAACTCGCCAGGCCCCCGGGCGACCATCGGCAAGACGCCTGGCGCAGACGGGATTGAAAGGCAGATTGGGCGTCCATCACGACGCTACTTCAGACAGAACATGTCTCCCTTGCCGCATCCCTCAGCACCAGCGGACCGCTCGCCAAAACCCGCGACTTTCTCGCCAAGGGGGGGCCATGCCGCCGGCACCACCGATCATCAGATCGCCTTGGGGCCCAAGCCTGCGGCCGGCAGTTCTGACAATCGCTAGCCCAAACTCGCCAAAGCTTAGCGTTGCGCTTGTCAGTGCTCCCCATCGCTCCGACCTACCGATTAAGACAGCCTGGGGAGTGCACGCATGCTCAAACTTACCGGACGATTGACCTCCATAAATGTACGCAAAGTGGTCTGGACGCTGTGCGAACTGGCGGAGCCATTTGAGCTGATTGACCCGACTAAGGATCCGCAGGCTGCTCGGTCTCTGGTTTCCTTCAACCCTATCGCGCTGACCCCCGTGCTCCAGGATGGCGACCGCTATCTCGCCGGCAAGTTCGACAGGACCGATCTGCTGCCTCAGGACCCAGAACAACGGTCGGAGGTGGAGAAGTGGATGGATTGGCAGGCGACCAACCTGAACTCCGCTTGGGTCACCTGTTTCATGGCGCTGGTGCGCCGCGATCCCGCGTTCGTCCGGAACGCTGAGGCCGTCCAAGAGAGCGCAAGACGCTGGAACGCGCTCAACCTCCTTCTCGACGCTCACCTCGCCAATACCGAGTACCTGGCTTTGGACCGCTTCACCCTGGCAGACGTCGTGATCGGCCTGTCGGTTCATCGTTGGCGAGAAACGCCGATGCAAAGACCACCGGCCCCGCACCTTGACCGCTACATTGCTCAGCTGAAAAGGCGCTCTGCCATGCTCGCCGCACTCGAGCGTGGCGAACCCTAGCCGGCTGACCACTGAGACAACGACCCAGAATCGCCGGCAGGAAGGCCCTGTTCCGCCGCGACGATTCGGCTGCTCGCGGCATCTAGACCTGAGCGGCTCGTGCCCCCAGTGTGCCCCCGGGGCGATTTCGGTCGGCTGCTGAACTCACTAAATAACTGAAATATATGGCGACCCCGGAGGGACTCGAACCCCCGACCTCTGCTTTAGGAAAGCCTTGCTCTATCCGGCTGAGCTACGGGGCCACGCTGGCTGACCTAGCGGGTGACGGGGCGGCGGGGAAGCGTCTGCGGGCTCCACCTTTTGCAATTTTCTGATCCGGGCGCGCTGGAGGCTGGTACACCACGGTTTTGGATTGTGGTTAATCCGTCTTAAGATACAATATGTTGGGGTGAACAAACCCCGAATCGGGCCGTGTCGGTGATTCGGTCCTGATTCGTTTCGCCCCTGTTCCGCCGGAACATGTCGCCCCGTTTACAGTCGGGGACAATCGTCGCGGCGCCGCTTGAGGAACCGCGCGGGAATCGCCACCTTTTCAGCATTATGAGTGATCGCGGCGCCGGACAGGCCCCCTCGCGCGTCGTCGCGGTACTGGGCCCCACCAACACCGGAAAGACCCATCTGGCGGTCGAGCGGATGCTGGGCCACGCCTCGGGCATGATCGGCCTGCCGCTGCGGCTGCTGGCGCGCGAGATCTACGACCGCATCGTCAAGCGGCGCGGCGCCTCCGCCGTCGCCCTCGTCACGGGCGAGGAGAAGATCGTCCCGCCGCGCGCCGTCTATTTCGTCTGCACCGTCGAGGCCATGCCGTTGGAGCGGCAGGTCGAATTCCTCGCCGTGGACGAGATCCAGCTGGTCGCCGACCCGGAGCGCGGCCACGTCTTCACCCAGCGGCTGCTGCACGCCCGCGGCCGGTTCGAGACCATGTTCCTCGGCGCCGGGACCATGGCGCCGCTGATCCGGTCGCTGGTCCCCGATGTGGAGATCGTGTCGCGCGAACGGCTGTCAACGCTGTCCTACGCGGGCTCGAAGAAGCTGACCCGCCTGCCCGCCCGCAGCGCGATCGTCGCCTTCTCGACAGACCAGGTCTACGCCATCGCCGAGCTGATCCGGCGTCAGCGCGGCGGGGCCGCTGTGGTGATGGGATCGCTGAGCCCGCGCACCCGGAACGCCCAGGTCGAGCTGTTCCAGTCGGGCGAGGTGGATTTCCTCGTCGCGACCGACGCCATCGGCATGGGGCTGAACATGGAGGTCGACCATGTCGCCTTTGCCGGCCTGCGCAAATTCGACGGTCGCCGCACCCGCTGGCTGCACGCCCATGAGATCGGCCAGATCGCCGGCCGCGCCGGACGGCATCTGCGGGACGGCACCTTCGGCGTCACCGGTGAGGCGCTGGAGCTGGAACATGATCTGGTCGAACAGGTGGTCGAGCACCGGTTCGATCCGGTCGAGGCGGCCGAGTGGCGAAACGCCCGGCTGGATTTCGACACTCTGCCCGACCTGCTGCGCTCGCTGACGGTGACGCCGGGGGTGCGGGGGCTGAACCTGACCCAGCCGGCGCTGGACGAGACCCTGCTGCGTCGGCTGATCAAGGACGAGGAGGTGGCCCGTGTCGGCCGGTCGCGCGGAGCGATCATGCGGCTGTGGGAGGCCTGCCAGCTGCCAGACTTCCAGAAGACCACGCTGGACGAGCACGGGCGGCTCTCGAAAGAGATTTTCCAGGCCCTGACCGGCAAGCGCGGCCGGCTGACCGCCGACTGGTTCGCACCGCGCTTCGCGGAGCTGGACCGAGACGATGGCCAGATCGATCAGCTGTCCGCGCGGCTGAGCGGGGTGCGGACGCTGAGCTATATCGCCAATCGACCCGACTGGCTGGATCAGGCGCAGGGCTGGCGCGACATGACCAAGGCGCTGGAGGAGCGGCTGTCGGACGTTCTGCACGAGCGGCTGACGGCGCGGTTCGTGGACCGGCGCACCACCGCCCTGATGCGCGCCCTGAACGTCACCGAGGATGCGGTCGCCGAGGTCGAGGCCGACGGCGCGGTCATCGTCGAGGGCCATGCGGTCGGGCGGCTGACCGGGGTGGAGTTCCAGATCGACAAGGGGTCCTCGGCGCTTGAGGACCGGGCCCTGCGCCACGCGGCGCGGCAGGCGGTGACGCCGGAGATCGCGCGGCGGCTGGGCCGGCTCGCGGCGGACGAGGACGCGGCCTTTGGCGTGACGCCCGACGGCGCTGTGCTGTGGCGCGGCGCGGCGGCGGGACAGGTGACGGG
>JALYPS010000098.1 GCA_030856285.1 Pseudomonadota bacterium | reverse complement strand
GTGGTCCAACGCCCTGGCCCAGGCCCAGGCCCTGATGGTCGGCAAGACCGAAGCGCAGGCCCGGATCGAGCTGATCGCCGCGGGCATGGACGAGGCCGAGGCCGACCGGCTGGCCCCGCACAAGGCGTTTCCCGGCGACCGGCCCTCGACCACCATCCTGATGGACGCCCTCTCGCCCGAGGCGGTCGGCGCCCTGATCGCGCTGTATGAGCACAAGACCTTCGTCGAGGGGGTGATCCAGGACATCAACAGCTTCGACCAGTGGGGCGTTGAACTGGGCAAGGCCCTGGCGAAGGCCGTGCTGAAGGATGTCGCCGCGGGCGAGCCGTCCGCGGGACTGGACCCGTCGACGGCGGAACTGCTGAAGCGGCTGATGGTGTAATTCCCCCTCGCATCGTCTGCGGGCCTTGCAAAGGCGCGGGCGATCGGTCGAACATGGGTATCGAGGTCGGGAGGCGTGGTTGAAGCGGTTGGTGCGGATTGGCGTGATCGTGCTGGCCATGGCGGCGCTGGCCTCCTGCGCCACGGCCCAGGACCGACCGCCGTACCAACCGCCGCCGGTAACCGCGCCGCCTCCACCTCCACCTCCCCCGCCTCCACCGCCTCCCCCGGCCGACGTTCGCATCTCGGCGCCTTCGACCATGGACCCCGTCGCCGGGATCCTGGCCCGCGAGCCGGACGCCGAGAGGGCGGCGGTCGCCCTGATCGCCCTGACCAATGAACGGTTCGCCGCCGGAGATGTGCCCGGCGCCGAGGCCGCCATCGCCGCCGCGGTCCAGGTCGTAGAGTCCCGGCTGGGACAGGATGCGTCGCAGGTTGCTCGGCCGCTGGCGGTGCGGGCGCGGCTGAAGCTTGAGCAGGGCGACTACAACGGCGCCCTGGCAGATATCGAGCGGGCCCTGACCTTGCTCGACAAGGCGGCCGCGCCCGATCCGGTCGAGCGGGCCACGCTGACCTATGATCGCGCGCGGGCCTATGACTTCCTCGGCCGGAACGAGGAGGCGGAGGCGGCTGCGGGCGCGAGCCTGGTCTTGCGGCGCGAACATCTGGGGCCGGTGCACGAGAAGACCGCTGACAGCCTGAATCTGGTCGCCAACGCCCTGACCGCCCAGGGCCGGCACGCCGAGGCCGACCCGCTGTATCGGCAGGTGCTGGGCATGTACGAGGTGCTGTACGGCCCGACCGACTATCACGTCGCCATCGTGCTCTCGAACCTGGGAAACTCCCTGCGCCGCACGGGGCGGGCGCATCAGGCGGCGCCGCTGTATGCGCGGGCGGTGGCCATCGCTGAGCAGGCGGGTGATCCGGTGTTGCTCGCCCAGTGCCTGACCAATCAGGGCTGGTTCCTGCATGTGACGGGGGACGGCGTGGCCGCCGAACCGGCGTTCCGCCGGGCGCTGGAGTTGGCGCTGCAGATCGTGGGACCGGACCATCCGTTCACGGGCAATGCGCGGGCCAACCTGGGCTATGCCCTGTCCGACCAGGGCCGCTGGGCCGAGGCCGAAGCGCCGTTCCGCGAAGGCCTGGCCGCCTATGAAGGGGGGGTGGGACCCGACAGCCCGGACCTGCTGGACACGATCGAGGGATACGCCGCGGTGCTGGACCAGCTGGGGCGCGACGATGAGGCGGAGGTCCTGTACCGGCGGGCGCTGGCGATCGCCTCGACCCGCCTGCCGCCGGCCCATGCCGACGCCATGGCGGGGGCGCAGAAACACGCCGGCTTCCTGATCAGACAGAACCGCCCGGACGAGGCGCTGGGCCTGGTCCGGGCGGAGCTGGGCGACCTGCTGGGACAGGACGGACGGGGCCGCGACTGGCGCACCCGCGTGCGCGGCGCCCGGCCCCTGTTCGCCCGGCAGGTCGAGGCCGGCTGGGCGCTGGCGTCTGTAGCGCCCTAGCGGGGGTAGGACATCGGCACGCTGATGTCGGCGCCCGAGGCGGAGACCGTGAATTTCACATGGTCGAAGGTCGGCGTCGCCCGCAGCGTGTCGCCGTTGATCATGGCCCAGCCCTCGCCGGGCATGTAGCCGTTCATCTTCATCCGGCCGTCGGCGTCCTCGTCGTGCAGAACGGTCAGGGCGTAGTCGCCGGGGGCGACGTTGCGGAAGGTCACGCGCAAGGTCCCGGCCGAAGGCCGCTCGATGCGGTCGGCATAGGCGGCGGACGACTGCATGAACTCGCCGCGCGTCTGCAGGGACGCCAGCAGGACGCCGCCGCGGGCCTCCACGCCGGTCAGGGTGACGGTGACGTCCTCGGCCATGGCGGGGGCGGAGAGGGAAAGGGCCGCGACAGCGGCGAGCGACAGGGTCTTGAACAGCATGGAAGCCTCCTGGGCAGTGAGCGACGGGCCATCCCCTCGCAATGTGTAGAGAGCTTTATAATGCAAAGTACATTGCGTCAAGTTGATTGCTGCCGCCCGGCTTGACGCCCCGGTCCGCCGCCCCTATCTGCCCGCCGTTAGCACTCTCGCGTACCGGCTGCCAAAGCCGCGCGGGAGCGCCTCAAGACACTCTCAGGGAGACAGACAAATGGCGTTTCGTCCGCTCGGCGACCGCGTGCTGGTAAAGCGCGTGGAAGAGGAATCCAAAACCAAGGGCGGGATCATCATTCCCGACACGTCCAAGGAAAAGCCCCAGGAAGGCGAAGTCGTCTCCGTCGGCCCCGGCGCCCGCGATGAAGACGGCAAGCACGTCCCCATGGACCTGAAGGCCGGCGACCGCATCCTGTTCGGCAAATGGTCGGGCACCGAGGTCAAGCTGGAAGGCGAAGACCTGATCATCATGAAAGAGTCGGACGTTCTCGGCGTCCTCAGCTGAGCCGAGTGACTAGTGATGAGTGATTAGTGGCTGGCGCGACCGGAGCAGGTCCTGGCGCCGCGGCTGATCCCTTCAATCACTAACCACTAACCACTAATCACCTTTCCAAGGAGCAGCCCACATGGCCGCCAAACAAGTAATGTTCTCCACCGATGCGCGCGAAAAAATGCTGCGCGGCGTCAACGTCCTGGCCAATGCGGTCAAGGTCACCCTCGGTCCCAAGGGCCGCAATGTCGTCATCCAGAAGTCCTTCGGCGCCCCGCGCTCGACCAAGGACGGCGTCTCGGTCGCCAAGGAAATCGAACTCGAGGATCCCTTCGAGAACATGGGCGCCCAGATGATCCGCGAGGTCGCCTCCAAGACCAATGACAAGGCCGGCGACGGCACCACCACCGCCACCGTCCTGGCCCAGTCGATCGTCCAGGAAGGCCTCAAGGCCGTGGCCGCCGGCATGAACCCGATGGATCTGAAGCGCG
>JALYPS010000062.1 GCA_030856285.1 Pseudomonadota bacterium | reverse complement strand
TCGGCCCGACCGCGGCCGATCCGCGCCTTCGTCGAGCGAATCGCCGCGGCGATCGAGACCGAAGGCTTCAGCTGCCAGGTCATCGACCACTCCGCCCTGGCCTCGGCCGCTGAATGGTTCAGCCGGGTCGAGGACGCCCACGACTTCGTCCTCTATGTCGCTGAAATGGACGAACCCGCCTGGGCCGCCCTTTGCGCGCGGCAGGTCGACCGGGTGTTCGTAGTCGGCAACGGCCTGATGGCGCCCCCCAACCGCCCCATGCCGCATGCGGGCGTGCTGGACGCCCAGCGCCGCACCGACCTGATCCTGTTGCGCGACCCGCGCATGGCCCGGCCGGCCAATACCGCAGTCTGGCTGGATGCGATCCAGCCCGGCCGCTGGTTCCAGGCGATCGAGGGGGACAAGGCCGACGCCGACCGGATGGCGCGCGTCATCACCGGTGCGGCGGTCGGGGTGGTCATGTCAGGCGGAGGGGCGCGGGCCTATTCCCACATCGGCGCGCTCAGGGCCCTGCATGAAGCGAAGGTGCCGATCGATTTCGTCGGCGGTTCCTCGATGGGCGCCGTCATAGCCGCCGGCCCGGCCATGGGCTGGTCGCAGGAAGAGCTGGAAACCCGTATCCACAAGGCCTTCGTCGAGAGCGACCCCCTGTCCGACATCACCTTCCCCATGCTGGCCATGGTCCGGGCGAAGAAGGTCGAACGCCTGTTGCACGACGCCTATGGCGACATGGATCTGGCCGACCTGTCGCGGCCGTTCTTTGCGGTCTCGACCAATCTCACCAGCGGCAAGATCGAGGTGCACCGCCGGGGCCTGATGCGCCGCGCCATGCGCGCCTCGATCGCTATCCCCGGCCTGCTGCCGCCCATCGTCATCGACGGACAGGTGCTCGTTGACGGCGCCGTGCTGAAGAACCTGCCGACCGAGGTCATGCGCCAGATGCACAGCGGCCCGATCATCGGCATCGACATGTCCCAGGCCCGGGGTGTGGACGCCGCCCTGATCGAGCACCCGCCGTCGATCTGGCGGATGATCGTCACCGGGGCCTGGCGGCGCGGACCGCCGATCGTCTCGATCCTGATGCGCTCGGCCACCCTGACCACGGATGCGGACATCGAGAGTTCGCGCGCCGCCACCGACGTGCTGATCCAGCCGACGCCGGACGGACTCGACATCCGGGACTGGAAGGGGTTCGACGCCGGCGTCGCCGCCGGCTATCTCGCCGCCGCGGACGCCTTGGCCAAACTGGATGGGCCCGTCACCGGCCTGCGGCGCCGATCAGTCAGCGACGTCGTGCTACAAGGAAAAGCCGCGGGAACGGCAGCAGGGTCACGCCGTCCGGACGTGGTGGAAACGCTTCGCAAAGCCGCGCGCCGAGGGCGGAAAGAAAATCCGCGCGCATAGCCGGGTCGTCCAGCGCCGCGAGGAAGGGGCGGAGCGCCGTCCCCTTCATCCATTCCAGCACCGCATCAGGGCCGGTCAGCGCGTGCAGATAGGTCGTCGCCCAGACGTCGATCTCACCACACACTCCGGCCAGCACCTCATAGTAGACCTCCGGCGACAGGAGGGGCGCGATGGTCTCGACCCCGGCGGGCGGCGCGGCCCACGGTCCCTCGGCCGCGACGGCGCGCATCAGGACGTGATGCCGTGTCTCGTGCGCCATCGGCATCTGGATCGCCAGCACCCCGCCCGGCGCCAGCGCGTCCGCCAAACGCCGCAACAGGGCCGGATGGTCGGGCAGCCAGTGCAAGGAGGCGTTGGCCAGAATCAGGTCGGCGGGGACTTCCGGGCTCCAGGCCGCGATATCACCCTGCAGCCAGTCCACATCGGCGCCAGGTGATCGGGCCTTGGCCAGCATGTCGGCGCTGGAATCCAGCCCATGTACCACGGCGCCGGGATGCCGTCGCTTCAGCATGGCAGCGTGCTGACCCGCGCCACAGCCCAGGTCCCAGATCTCGCGCGGGTCCAGGTCGCTTGGCAGGCGCAGCAGCAGATCGAGGGCGGCCCGATCGCGCTCGGCCTCGAAGCGGCTGTACTGTCGGGGGTCCCAGGCGGGCGGCGTGTCGGTCATGCCGGTAGACGCTTCAGCAAGGTGGGAGATGGTACCGCCTCTCAGGCTTGAACTGAGGACCTCCGGTTCCACAAACCGGCGCTCTAACCAACTGAGCTAAGGCGGCGCTCTCGCGAGCGGCGTGTCTAGCGGGGTCCGGTACGGTGATCAAGACGGATAAGGGATTGCGCCTTTTTGTCATCAAGTCAGTTCCGGTGCCGCTCTGAGGGGCCGTAACTGACTTGATGACAAAAGGGTCCCGGAACCGCTGCTCCGGGACCCATGCCAGATTGCTCCGGCGGCGGCGGACGGAAGCGGATGTTGTACTCCACCCGTGCGGTGACGGCGGCGCCATCGACCGTACCTGGCGTCACCCGCGAGCGGCGAGCGGCGGCGAGAGCGGCGGAGCCGAAGCCCATGCCGGTCCGATCTTCCGAAACCACCAGGCAGTCCGTGAGGCTGCCGTTGGGCTGCAGCGCGCGGCTGATGAGAACGGTGGCGACCTCGGTCACGCCGCGTGCGGCCCGTTCAGAGTACTCCGGCAGAATCTGACGCGCCCAAGTCGGGTTCGTCAGCACCGAAGGCCGGGACAGAGCCGGGGAGCTGGAGGGGCCGGATCGGGGCGATGACCGGGGGCCACGATATTCGCCGCGGTGCTTCTTCGTC
>JALYPS010000041.1 GCA_030856285.1 Pseudomonadota bacterium | reverse complement strand
ACCTGGCAGAGTCTGCCGGCTTGGCTCCTGCTGGCCCTGAGCGCCCTGCCGCCGATGCGCATGGGCGCCGTGCTGCGCTGGATCGGTCGCCTCGGTCTGGTCGGGATCGCCGCCGCCTGCATCGGCGTCTGGATTCTGCCCGCGGTCCCGACGCTGCCGCCGCCCGACGGCCGCTACGCCGTCGCGACCGAGGTCTATCGCTGGACCGATGCTTCGCGGGACGAGCCGCATACGGCCGCCCCGAGCGACCGGCGCAGCGTGATCGCCCAGGCCTGGTTTCCGACGACGCGCCGCGAACATTCCGGGGGAGGCGCGCGTGTCCCCTACATCGACGGGATCGGCCAGATGCCCGATCAGGTCAGCGTCATGCCCGGCTTCATGCTGCATCGCTACGGCCAGATCGACACCCACGCCGAGCCTCGGGCGGCCCTCGCGCCCGGCGACCGACCCTGGCCGGTAGTGATCTTCTCGCCGGGTTACGGCGCGCCCCGCGCGACCTACACCGGTCTGGCGACCCGGCTCGCCAGCCGGGGCTTCGTCGTCTTCGTGCTGGACCATCCCTATGAGTCGGCAGTGACCCGGCTTCCGGACGGCCAGGTGGTCGGGCTCCAGGAGATGATCCCGCCGGACCCCACCCAATTCATGCCCAACCAGCAGATCGTGCGGACCGCCGACATCCGCTTCGTCATCGACCAGCTCGCGCGTCCGGAGGCGCTGTCGCCGTCGCTGCGGGCCGGCCGGATCGACGCCTCGAAGGTGGCTGTGATCGGCCACTCCTTCGGTGGAGCGGCTTCAGCCATGGCAATGAGCGAGGACCCGCGCGTCGTGGCCGCCGCCAACATCGACGGCACGCCCTATGGCGACCTGCCGGACCGCCAGCTCACCCGGCCCTTCCTGCTGCTGCAGAGCGACTATGCCGAGACACACCACAGCGACTACTTCATCAATGGCAACGGCAAGCTGCTCGCCCGTATGACCGCGCCCGGCTTCCACTATGAGATCAAGCACGCCAACCACTACAGCTTCACCGATGCGCCCTTCTTCTTCGCCCCGCCGGGGCGCTGGCTGGTGGCGCAGGTGATGGGCGGCGGACGCGGGCCCGCGGCGACACATCAGGCGACGGCTGACATTCTGGCGGCGTTCCTTTCAGGCCCGCTCACCGGCGTGCCTGCCGACATGGCCGCGACAGCCGCCCGTTACCCCGACGTATTGAGCCGGCCCGTGAAACCCGGCCCCGCCGCCGCGCGGGCGTCGAACGACTGAGGATCCTGCAGATGCCGAACCGGGTTGCGGCCTGTGCGCCGTCTACGGCGACAGTCAGCAGGAGATATTGGCGCACCCGACAGGATTCGAACCTGTGACCCCTGCCTTCGGAGGGCAGTACTCTATCCAGCTGAGCTACGGGTGCGTCTGACGGCGAAACGCCGGACGAAGGGCCTTACAGCAGGACCGCGCCGCCCTCAATCCCGAATGCGCCCACTGAACCGGAACCCATTCTGGACGATTTGTAAGGTTCGGGCCGGCGTATCGTGATCTAGCGTGCGCCTCGCTTCGAAGATGGAGGTCCCGATGCGCGCCTTTCTGCTTGCCCTGCTGATGCTCGTGGGCGCCTGCGCCACCCAGCCGGCGCCGGCCGCCGATCCATCGGGCGACAGTCTGGACGCCATCGCGCGGGACTATGTCGCCCTGATCCTCGAGATCGGCGAGCGCGAGCCCGGCTATGTCGACGCCTATTACGGTCCGGCCGAATGGCAGGCGGCGGCGACGGCCAGCCCGCGCACCGTGCCGCAGCTGATCCAGGGCGCGGCCGGGCTGACTGAACGGTTGAACGCGGTCTCGACCCGCGGCGCTGAACCGGCCGTGGCCCAGCGCCGCGCCTATCTGTTGGCCCATGTCTCGGCGGCGTCGGCGCGGCTGCGGATGCTGTCGGGCGAGAAGATGAGCTTCGCCGACGAGGCCGAGGCCCTGTTCGGCATCCGGCCCGAGCTGCGGCCGCTGGAGAGCTACGACCCCGTCCTGGCCGAGATCGACGCCCTGTTGCCGGGCGCCGGCACGCTGACCGACCGGGTCACCGCCTTCCGGGCGGACTATGTCATTCCCAGAGACCGGCTGCAGGTGGTGATGGACGCGGCTATCGCTGAATGCCGGGCGCGAACGGTGCGCCACATCACCCTGCCCGCCAATGAGCGGTTCGCCCTCAGCTTCGTCAGCGACAAGCCATGGTCGGGCTACAACTACTATCTCGGCGACGCGGCCAGCCGGATCGAGATCAACGCCGACCTGCCGATCTATACGGAACGGGCCATCGATCTGGGCTGCCACGAGGCCTATCCGGGCCACCACGTCTACAACGCCCTGCTGGAACAGACCTTCGTGCGCGAGCGCGGCTGGGTGGAGATGAGCGTCTATCCGCTGTTCTCGCCCATGTCCTTCGTCGCCGAGGGCAGCGCCAACTACGGCATTGACCTGGCCTTCCCGGGCGACGAGGCGACGGCCTATGAGCGCGACGTGCTGTTCCCGCTGGCCGGCCTCGATCCGGCCACGGCCGGGAAGAAGGCCCAGCTTGCGGCGCTGACCCGGCGTCTGGCGCGGGCGGAATACACCATCGCCGACGACTGGCTGGCGGGGCGTATCGAACGCGAGGAGGCGATCCGGCGGCTGATGAAATACACCCTGGCCACCGAGGCCCGCGCGAACCAGCGGCTGCGCTTCATCGACACCTATCGCAGCTACATCATCAACTACGGCCTCGGCCGCGACGTGGTGCAGGCCTGGGTCGAGCGGCAAGGGCCGGACCGGTGGGAATCGATGGAGATGCTGCTGTCGAGCCAGATCCTGCCGACGGATCTGGACTGACCTGTCTCCTCCCTGTCGCGCCGTGACGGAGGGGCTGCGAAAGCGAGTCTCGTCCGTGCGGCGGACAGAGCCCCTCCACCGCTTCGCGGTCCTCCTCCCCATTCGCAAGCGCGAACGGGGAGGAGACAGGCCTGCTCACTGCGCCAGCATTCCCCCGTCGATCTTGAACTCGGCGCCGGTGACGAATTTCGACTCGTCTGAGGCGAGATAGAGGACGCAGTACGCCACGTCGTCCGGCTCGCCGATCCGCTTCAGGGGGATGCCGCGGCTAAGGCGTTCGTGGGCCTTGGCCTCGTCGCCGCCGGCCATGGCGATGAAGGGGTCGAGGATCGGGGTCTTGATAAAGACCGGATGGACCGAGTTGCAGCGCACGTTCCAGTCGCCCTTGGCGGCCTCCAGCGCGATGGTCTTGGTGTACATCCACACGCCTGCCTTGGGGGCGTTGTAGGCGCCCATGCCCGGCGCGGCGGCGAGACCGGCGACCGACGAGATGTTGACGATCGAGGCCGGCGCAGCCGCACGCAGGTGCGGCATGGCGTGTTTGCAGCCCAGCATGATCGACAGCAGGTTGATCTCGAACTGGCGCTGCCAGCCCTCGACTGTATCC
>JALYPS010000033.1 GCA_030856285.1 Pseudomonadota bacterium | reverse complement strand
GGGGAGGGGCGTCGCCGCCGTGGCGGACGAGGTCGGCCGATACTTCAGCCCCCGACTGGCGACCCGGCGCAACGCCGCCGGCGCCCTCGTCCGCACCGGCATCGGGATCGGCTCGTGGCCCGCGGCGCCGGGGCAGGCGTTCCAGCACGCGAGGCTCGTGATGCTGACGGAGACGACCCGGGCGCACGGCCACGCGACGGTGCGGCTGGCGGGGGAGCGGGGGCGGTTCGTGAAGTGGAATTTGAGTTCGAGCCATCCCCGGCCCGACGACTGCGATTCCAAGGCACGGGCCGACTCCGGGTTCGGCCCGGGGGTGTACCGGCCGAGTGACTTCCCGGCGATGCCGACGCACCCCCGCTGCCGTTGTTTTTCCACCGCCATGCTGCCGGAGGATGCGGGGTGAGCGCGACCGAGCCGAACCGGGCCGACGACGACCTTCGGGCATTCCTCCTGGTCCTCCGCCGCGCCCTCCTGATGGTGGTCGCCCACATCGAGCAGCGCCATATGCCCAAGTAACACCCTATCGCGTAGACTAGCCCCACAACGAAAGACGGGCCGCGCTCGCACGAGTCCCGCCCCCTGATCGGAAGGCCGCCGCTTCGGCGACCGCCCTCCGAACGGGGGGCGTTTTTTGTTGCCCACCGCGTCCCTCCCCAGGCCACCGGCGCCGTCAAGCCGGGTCAGGAGCGCGTTCCGTGACCGATCCGCAGCCGGCGGGCACCGCCCTTACGGTCGCCACCGTCCAGCCGACCCAGACCGCGAACCCCGGCGACACAGGGGGCACCAGGGACCGGCCGGAGTTTACGCCCGAGCAGGAGAAGGCGATCGGCCGCCTGCTCGCGAAGGAGCGGGAGGCCGCCCGCTCGGCCGCCCTGGCCGCCGCCGAGCAGGAGCGGGCCGCCGCCGCCGAGCAGGCCCGCAAGGACCGCGAGGCCGACGACGCCAAGAAGCGCGGCGAGTTCGACAAGGTCGAGCAGGCGCTGCGGGGCGACCTCACCGCCGCGAAGACCGAGGCGGGATCGCTCAAGGCCGAGAACGAGCAGCTCCGCGAGGCCGTCAACCGCGTCCTCGATGACGAATGGAAGGCGCTCTCGGCCGAGGCGAGGGACGCCTACGCCGCCGCCGGCGGCTCGGAGGACGACCCATTGGCCCGGCTCCGCTACCTCCCGGCCGGCAAGAAGCTTTCGCCTCGCGCCGACCCGGCCCGCGGAAACGGGTCCGACCCGCGCCCCGCCGGCGCCGCCGGACCGCCGAGCCTGTCCCAGACAACCGACGAGTTCCGGCGGATGCACGGCATCCGCCGCTAGGCAAGGAGCCACGAGATGGCGGAGATCGCCAAGAGCGGGACGCCGACCTATTGCTCGGTGACGCCCCCGCAGTCGTCCACCATCGTCGGCTTGCTGGCCGGCGAGCCCATCGCGGGCGGCGACGCCTGCTACATCAAGGCGTCCGACGGCCGCGTCTGGCGCGCCACCGGCGCCGCCAACACCGCCCCCGCCGACGTGGCCGGATTCGCGTTCGCGGCGGCCTCCGCCGGCGACGCGGTCACGCTCGTTTGCGACGGCAACTTCCGGTACGGCGCGGCGCTCACCGTCTCCGCCAAGTACTACCTCTCCGGCACCGTGGCGGGCGGCTTGGCCGACGCGGCATCGGTCGGGGGGCTTTCCCCCGTCGCGGTCGCGATCGACGCGACGCGCATCCGCATCGTGCCCTCCGGGCTGTTCGCGTAAAGGGGGGCATGAGCAATGGCTTTGAGTTACGGCACGTTGCAGGTCATCGACTCCCTGCGGACGTACAACAACACCAACGTCGTCGCCTTCGGCGAGGAGAACCTCGCCGGCTACATCAACCAGATCATCGCCGGCTACAACGCCATGTACGGCGAGATCGAGCGCGAGCTCATCGGGGCCGTCCCCATGCGGGAGACGACCTGGGGCACCAACTCGTCCACCATGGACATGGTAGACCTCGACGAGTTCGGCCTGGCCGACGCGCAGAAGATCCCCTTCGCGCCGGCCTCGACCGGGTTCCCGCTCCGCCGCAAGGGCGCGACCCTGCAGTGGACCCGCGATTTCCTGGCGACGACCACCCCGGCCGAACTGGGCCTCCAGGCGGTGGCGATCACCGAGGCCGACGCCCGCCGTCGGTACGCCGACATCCGCCGCGTCCTCTTCAACGCGGCGAACAACACGACATACATCGACCGCCTGGTCGACAACCGGACCTTTACCATCCGGGCGCTCCTCAACGCCGACGGGCAGGCGATCCCGCCCAACTCGTTGACGAACAGCACCTACGACGGCGCCACCCACACCCACTACCTGGCGACCGCCACGCTGGTCGAGGCCAACTACGTCTCGCTCGAAGAGACGGTGCGCGAGCACGGCCTCAACGGCGGCCAAATCCGCATCTACATCAACCAGGCGCAGGAGGCCACCGTCCGGGCGTTCGCCGGCTTCAACGCCTACGTCGACGCCCGGATCGTCTACTCGGACTCCGCCAACCGGGCGTCGCAGACCGTGGACATCGTCAACACCGAGGACCGGGCGATCGGGTTCCACGGCGTCGCCGAGGTCTGGGTCAAGCCCTGGGTGCCCGCCAACTACCACCTGTGCTTCGTC
>JALYPS010000493.1 GCA_030856285.1 Pseudomonadota bacterium | reverse complement strand
TCTGTACGACGCCATCCTGGCCCCCCTGGTTGAACTTATGGGACGGCTGGGCTGGGGCGCGGTGGTCGTGCTGGGCCTGATCCTGACCTATCGCATCACCGATGGCGTCTGGGGCCCGTTCGCCTTTCCGTTCTACATGGGGGCCGAGGGCGGGGCGCTGGGGCATACCAAGGCGGAGGTTGCGCTGGCTTCGAAGACGTTCGGAGTGATCATGACCATTGTCGGCATCGCGCTGGGTGGCTGGGCATTGCTGGTCATCGGCCGGATGTGGAGCCTGCTGATCGGGGCGGTGTTGTCTGCCGCCACCAATCTGCTGATGATGGATCTGGCGATGGGCGCGCCGGTGATCGGCCCGTTCATGTCCGCCACCGGGCTGTATGGCCTGTTCGGGTCCGTTCAGGTCGGCGAGCCGCTGGCGCGATTGATGCTGGCCATCGCGGGCGAGAACATCGCCGGCGGCTTCGCCGGCGCGGCCTTCGTGGCCTATCTCTCGGCCCTGTCGAACCGGATGTTCGGCGCGGTGCAGTTCGCCGTTTTCATCTCGCTCGCGTTGCTGATCGGCACCCTGGGGCGCGGCGCGCTTGGCGAACTGATCGAGGCCCAGGGCTATGCCTCCATGTTCGTGATCGCGGCATGGATGGGGTTGTTGGCCGTGGTGTTCTGTTTGCTGGAATGGGCGCGGCTGGCGGCGGAGCGGCGTAAGCAAGGTCAACAGGTCTGATCGGTCAGCGCTCCACCACGGCCCCTTCATCATAGGCGGCGAAGGTCGCGGCGGTGATGATTTCGCTGACCGAGGCGCCGAGGCTGACGATCTGGACGGACTTCTCCAGCCCGACCAGCAGCGGTCCGATCACCGTGGCTCCGCCCAGCTGTTGCACCAGCCGGGTCGAGATGGAGGCGGAGTGGATCGCCGGCATCACCAGCACATTGGCGTGGCTCGACAGGCGCATGAAGGGATAGGCCGCACGGGCGTCGGGATCGAGCGCCAGCTCGGGCGGCATCTCACCCTCGTATTCGAAATCGACGCCGCGCGCGTCGAGGATGCGGATGGCCTCGCGGACCTTCTCGCCCCGGTCGCCCGGAGGATTGCCGAAGGTCGAATAGCTGAGGAAGGCGACGCGCGGGGTCTTGCCCAGCTTCCTGACCGTTTCGGCCGCCTGGATGGCGATCTCGGCCAGTTCCTCGGCGTTGGGCAGTTCGTGGATCGAGGTGTCGGCGACGAACAGGGTGCGCCCCTTGGCCAGCAGGATCGACAGGCCGATCATCCGATTCTTCACGTCGAGGACGCGCCGGACCTCTTTCAGGACCATGTTGAAGTTGCGGGTCACGCCGGTGACCATGCAGTCGGCCTGGCCGCGGGCGCACATGGCGGCCCCGAAATAGTTGCGGTCCTGGTTGATCATTCGCTGCACGTCGCGGCGCAGATAGCCGCGGCGCTGCAGCCGGCTGTAGAGCCAGTCGGTGTAGTCGACATTGTGCTCCGAGATCCGGGCATTGACGATCTCGATCGCCATCTCGTCGAAGTTCAGCCCGGCCTCCGCGGCGTTCTTGCGGATCAGCTCTTCTCGCCCCAGCAGGATCGGCGTGCCCAGCTCGGCCTGTTTGAAGCCCCAGGCGGCGCGGATGACGGCGGTCTCCTCGCCCTCGGCGAACACGACCCGTTTGTTCGGGGCGGCGCGCACGGCTGAGGAGATGTTCTGCATCAGCACCGCGGACGGGTCGAGCCGCGAGCGCAGCTCGGTCCGGTAGGCGTCCATGTCCTCGATCGGCTTGCGCGCCACGCCGGTGTCCATCGCCGCCTGGGCGACGAAGGGCGGGATGTACCAGATCAGCCGTGGGTCGAAGGGCGTGGGGATGATGTAGTCGGGGCCGAATTTCAGCTTGCGGCCGCGATAGGCGGCGGCGACCTCGTCGGGCACGTCCTCCCGGGCGAGGGCGGCCAGGGCCTGGGCGCAGGCCACCTTCATTTCGTGATTGACCCGCCGCGCGCGCACGTCCAGCGCCCCGCGGAAGATGTAAGGGAAGCCCAGGACGTTGTTGACCTGGTTGACATAGTCGGACCGGCCCGTGGCCATGATGGCGTCCGACCGCACCGAGGCCACGTCCTCGGGCGTGATCTCCGGGTCCGGGTTGGCCATGGCGAAGATGATCGGATTGGGAGCCATGGAGGCCACCATCTCCTTGGTGATCGCGCCCTTGGCCGACAGGCCCAGGACCACATCGGCGCCGACCATGGCCTCTGCCAGGGTACGGTGCGGGGTGTCGGTGGCGTGGGCGGCCTTCCACTGGTCGACGTTGTCGCGGCCTTTCCAGACGACGCCGTCGCGGTCGACTATGACGGTGTTCTCGGCCCGGACGCCGACGGCCTTCATCAGGCCGATGGAGGACAGGCCCGCCGCACCGGCGCCGGCGAGGACGACCTTGATGTCCTCCAGCTTCTTGCCGGTGATGTGACAGGCGTTGATCAGGCCGGCGGTCGAGATGATGGCGGTGCCGTGCTGGTCGTCATGGAAGACCGGGATGTCCAGCAGGTCCTGAAGCTGGGCCTCGATCTCGAAACATTCCGGGGACTTGATGTCCTCCAGATTGATGCCGCCCCAGGTGTCGCCGATGTTCTTGACCACGGTGACGAATTCGTCCGGGTCGGTGGTCTTGACCTCGACGTCGAAGCTGTCGACGTCGGCGAAGCGTTTGAAGAGGACGCATTTGCCCTCCATCACCGGCTTGGACGCCATGTGGCCGAGGTTGCCGAGACCGAGGATGGCCGTGCCGTTGGAGATGACGGCGACCAGATTGCCCTTGGACGTATAGTCATAGGC
>JALYPS010000487.1 GCA_030856285.1 Pseudomonadota bacterium | reverse complement strand
GTGGCGCCCTGTCCGAAAAGGATGTCTCCGAGGCGATGCGCGAGGTGCGCGTGGCGCTGCTGGAGGCCGACGTCGCCCTGCCGGTGGTCAAGGACTTTATCGCCTTCGCCACCGAGCGCGCCACCGGCGAGGACGTG
Organism: Pseudomonadota bacterium; assembly: GCA_030856285.1. Classification (GTDB taxonomy): domain Bacteria; phylum Pseudomonadota; class Alphaproteobacteria; order Caulobacterales; family Caulobacteraceae; genus Brevundimonas. The sequence continues at coordinate 1,867 of JALYPS010000487.1, read as the reverse complement.
ATCCGCTCGGTCAAGCCCGCCGACCAGGTTTTCAAGATCGTCTATGACGGTCTGGTCGAGATGCTGGGGGGCGAAGAGCCGACCCCGCTGAACACCAATGCTGCGCCCCCCGCCGTGATCCTGATGGCCGGCCTGCAGGGGTCGGGCAAGACCACGACCTCGGCCAAGCTGGCACTGCGGCTGACCAAGTTCGACCGCAAGAAGGTCTTGATGGCCTCGCTGGACACGCGCCGTCCGGCCGCCATGGAACAGCTGGCCATGCTGGGCCTGCAGGCCGAGGTGGCGACCCTGCCGATCGTCGCAGGCCAGTCGCCGGTCGAGATCGCGAAACGCGCTCTGTCGTCGGCCAAGCTGCAGGGCTTCGACGTCCTGATCCTGGACACCGCCGGCCGCATCACCCTGGACGAGGCCCTGATGGCCGAGGTCGCGGAGGTGGCGCGGGTCGCGAACCCCGTCGAGACCCTGCTGGTGGCCGACAGCCTGACCGGCCAGGACGCGGTGCGCACCGCCAAGGCCTTCCACGAGCGCCTGCCCCTGACCGGCCTGATCCTGACCCGCGCCGATGGCGACGGTCGCGGCGGCGCCATGCTGTCGATGCGGGCGGTCACCGGCCTGCCGATCAAGTTCCTCGGCTCGGGCGAGCGGATCGACGCGCTGGAGCTGTTCGACGCCCGCCGCGTCGCCGGCCGCATCCTGGGCCAGGGCGACATCGTCGCCCTGGTGGAAAAGGCTTCGCAAGAGCTCGACCAGTCCAAGGCCGAGGCCATGGCCCGGAAGCTGGCCAAGGGCCAGTTCGACCTGAACGACCTGGCCAACCAGCTGGCCCAGATGAAGAAGATGGGCGGACTTCAGGGCATCATGGGCATGCTGCCCGGGGCCGCGAAGATGAAGGCCCAGATGGCCGAGGCCAATGTCGACGACAAGATGATCAGCCGTCAGGAGGCGATTATCTCGTCCATGACCAAGGCCGAGCGCAAGAAGCCTGATCTGCTGAATGCATCCCGGAAAAAACGCGTGGCGGCGGGGGCCGGCGTCGATGTCCAGGACATCAACCGCCTGTTGAAACAGCACCGCCAGATGGCTGATATGGTCAAGTCCATGTCGCGCGGTGGCGGTCGTGGCATGCAGCAGATGGCCGCCATGCTGGGCATGGGCGGCGGTGGCGGCCCGGGCCCTGGCGGTATGGGCGGCGGCGCGGACATGGCGCGGCTGAAGGCGCTGGGGGGTGGCAAGCTGCCTCCACCCAACATGGATCAACTGAAGAACTCCCTGCCGGGACTAGGCGGTCCCGGCGGCCCGCAACTGCCGGGAGGCCTTCCCGGCCTGCCCGGTTTTCCCCCCAAAAAATAGCTCTAGAATTCAAGAAAGAGACTGAAAATGTTGAAGATTCGTCTGGCCCGCGGCGGCGCCAAGAAGCGCCCCTACTATCACATCGTCGTCGCCGATTCCCACGCTCCGCGCGACGGCAAGTTCATCGAGAAGGTCGGCAGCTATAACCCCATGCTGCCCAAGGACGGCCCGACGCCGCGCGTGGCGCTGAAGCCGGAGCGCATCGCCGAATGGCTGAAGAAGGGTGCCCAGCCGACCGATCGCGTCGCCCGCTTCCTGAGCCAGGAAGAGACCCTGGGCAAGATGGTGACGTGGAAGGCCTCGAACAATCCCAAGAAGGGCGAGCCGGGCAAGAAGGCCCAGGAACGCGCCGCCGAGCGCTCTCAGCGTGAAGCCGACCGTGCCGAGGCCGAAGCCGCTGCCAAGATCGAGGCCGCTGAAGCCGCCGTGCGCATGAAGGAGGAGGCCGCCGCCGCCGCCGAGGCCGCCAAGAACGCCCCGCCGGTGGAAGAAGCCGCTCCGGAAGCCGCTGCTGAAG
>JALYPS010000431.1 GCA_030856285.1 Pseudomonadota bacterium | reverse complement strand
GTGTTGTCCGATCCAAGCGGGGTCAAGGTGGCGCCGGGCGGTCTGACGCGGGTGGCGCTGAAGCCCGGCTCGCTGGTGGTCAACTCCAGCCAGGGCGGCGGGACCAAGGACACCTGGGTGCTGGATGTTTGAGATCGCGAACGAGTCCTCCCCCATCGGGGGAGGGGGATCGCGTCTTCGCGGTGGAGGGGGCCAGCCCCTGACACCGGCGCCTGCGGTCAGCCCCCTCCACCATCCTTCGGATGGTCCCCCTCCCCCGATGGGGGAGGAATAGAAGTGCGGAGTTTGAAATGAACCGATTGATCCTGTCCGCCTCGGCCTCGGCCTTGCTACTGGCCGCTTGCGCTTCCAACCCTGTCGCGACCGACCTGACCGCGTCGCCCACCGTCCGGGCGTCGGAGGACATTGACAGCCAGGGCGTCACGACGGTGTGCGATCACTGCGTCGAGACGTCCGTCCCCCCGCCGCACTTCCCCGCCGACCTGACCCCCGCCGGGGTCCGCGCCGCCGATGATCATCTGGCGCTGGAGGAGGTCAATGGAACCGAGGCCACGGCCTTCGTGGCGGAGTCCAACCGCCGGGCGCTGGCCTCGCTGGAGGGCGACCGCCGCTACGAGACCTTCCGCCAACAGGCCGAGGCGATCCTGACCGCCACCGACCGCATCCCGAGCCCCAGCTTCCTCGGCGAGGGCATCGGCAACTTCTGGCAGGACGCGGCCAATCCGAAGGGGATCTGGCGGCGCACGACGCTCGCATCGTACCGCTCGGCCAATACGCGGTGGGAGACGATGCTCGACATCGACGCCCTGTCGCGGGCCGAGGGCCGCGACTGGGTCTGGAAGGGCGCCGACTGCCTCGCCCCCGACGAGACCCGCTGCCTGGTCTCCCTGTCCGACGGCGGCAAGGACGCCGTGGTGGTGCGTGAGTTCAACACCGTGACCGGCCTGTGGGTCGAGGACGGTTTCATCCTGCCCGAGGGCAAACACCGCCTCGAATGGCTGGACCGCGACACGCTTCTGGTCGCGACGGACTTCGGTGCGGGCACGCTGACCGAGAGCGGCTATCCCTTCATCGTCAAGTCGCTGCGGCGCGGCCAGACGCTCGCGCAGGCGACGGAGGTCTATCGCGGCGAGATCGGCGATGGCGGGTATGGGGTCAGTCCGGCGGTGTATCGCGACGGGAATGGCGCGATAGAGGCGGTGCTGTTTAACCGGCCCCTCGACACCTTCCGGTCAGAGACCTGGCTTTGGGTGGACGGGCGCGCGGTGAAGCTGCGCCTGCCGGATCGCGTCAGCATCTATGGCACAATGGGTGACCTGCTGATCTTCTCGCCCGATGAAGCCTGGCGCTTTGCAGGCGGCGAAGCTGTGGCCGGTACCTTGCAGGCTTACGGACTGTCGTGGCTGCGCGAGGACAGCGAAGTGGCGACCAGCAACCAAGTGAGCGAAATCTTCGCGCCGGGTCCGCGTCAGTCGATCGGCGACGTCGCGGTCTTTTCCGACCGCGTGGTGGTGGCGATCAATCACAACGTCCGGGGCCGGTTGTCGGTCTTCGCCAACCGCGGCGAATGGGGCTGGGTCCAGCGCCAGGTGGAGGCGCCCGACAACAGCGCCGTGTCGCTGGGCGACAACTCCAAGAACCGCGGCGCGCTCTTCGTTTCGTCGCAGAACTTTCTGACGCCCCAGAGCCTGGGCCTGCTGAATGTCGATTTTCGGGTCACGCGCCAGGATGCCGGGCTGGCGCCGTCGCCCAACGCCATCGTGACGCTGAGGGCCGCGCCGGCCAGGTTCGACGCCTCGACCCACGTCACCGAACAGTTCGAGGCCCGGTCCTCGGACGGGACCATGATCCCTTATTTCGTCACCCGACCGCGGGATATGGCGATGGACGGGTCGGCGCCGACCATCCTGTTCGGTTACGGCGGTTTCCAGGTCAGTTTCCCGCCCGCCTACAAGCCCGAGATGGGCAAGCTCTGGCTCGAGAACGGCGGCGTCTTCGTTCAGGCCAATATCCGCGGCGGCGGGGAGTTCGGGCCGCAGTGGCACCAGAGCGTGCTGAACGAGAACCGTCAGCTGGCCTTCGACGATTTCGCCGCGGTGGCCGTCGACCTGCACCGGCGGGGCATCAGCTCGCCGCGCCGCACCGGCATCTATGGGCGTTCCAACGGCGGGGTCCTGACCTCGGTGGCGATGACGCAGCATCCGGAATTGTTCAATGCGGCGGTGATCGAGAGCCCGCTGATCGACATGCTGCGCTATCACGAGCTGCCCGCCGGGGCTTCGTGGATCGGCGAATACGGCGACCCGCGCATCCCCGAGGAAGCGGCCTGGATCGCGCGTTACTCGGCCTATCAGAATCTTCGTCCGGGTGCGGAATATCCGCGCGTCTATATCACCACCAACACCCGGGACGACCGCGTCCATCCGGGCCATGCGCGGAAGTTCGCCGCCCGCCTGACCGACATGGGCTATGACCACCTCTATTACGAAGAGACGTCAGGCGGCCATTCCAACGATGCTGATCCGGTCGCCAACGCCCGTCGCTGGGCCCGGCACTATGTCTATCTGAGCCAGCAGCTGATGGACTAGGCGGCGGCGTCAGGCCGGCTCGACCACCTTGGCTTTCGGCGGCTTGGCGGGCTTCTCGGCCTTGGGCGCTTTCGCGACCTTGGGGGCCTTGACCGGCTTCTCGACCTTCAACTTGGCAGCCTTCTTCGCCAGCTTCTTCGCGTCCCGGGCCGCCTTCTTGGCCGCGCGGGCCTCGGCCTTGGCCTTGTCGGGCGCCGCATCAGCCTCGCCGGCCAGTTCGGCCAACAGGCCCAGGAAGCCCTCGCGCTTGCCCTTGGGCAGCAGGGCGAGAATGCGTTTGTCGGCGGCCTCGACCTTCGGTCGGGCGGCGTCCAGCGCGGCCTGACCGGGGCCGGACAGGCTGACGGCCTTGGCGCGGGCGTCGACGGCCGACTTCTCGCGGGCCAGCAGGCCCTTGGTCGTCATGCGCGAGACGAGGTCCGCCAGGGTCGAGCGGTCGATGCCGGTGGCCCGGACCAGATCGGTCTGGGTCAAACCCGACTTCTGCGACACCGCCTCCAGAACCGCGAACTGGCGCTGGGTCAGGCCGTCGGGACCGGTCTCTTCGGTATAGATGTCGAGCGCCAACTGCAGCACACGGTGCATCAGGTGGCTGGGCGATCCGCCCAGGGTTCCGCTGCGCTTCGACTTGTTCCCGGACTTGACCATGAACCGTATCCCTTCGGCCTCGATGAGGCAGACCTAGCAGTCGCACTTAACGGTTTGACGACGGATGATCCGCCGGCGGCTCATGGCGCGGTGTCCGGTCCCGCCGGCGCCATCGGATCGACCGGCGTATCGGTAGAGGTCAGGCTGCGCATGATCAGCGGGATCTGCGACAGGCCAAAGGCTGAGGACGCAATCCACAGCACGCCGCGGAAGCTGACCCAGACATCGGCCGGATCGACGTCGCCGCGGCCCATCCGCTCGGCGGTCCAGGCGACGAGGGCCTCGCTGCGGACCAGTTCGTTGACGATGGCGACCGCCAGAAAATAGACGCCATAGCGCAACGTCAGCGTACGCCACGCCCGGTCGTTGATCGGAATCACCGTGCCCAGCAGGGCCTTCAACGGCTGTTTGTGGAGCAGGACGCCGCCGATCAGGGCGACCGCCAGCGACAGGTTCAGCGCCGTTACCTTGACCTTCACCCACAGGCCGTCGCCCGTCAGCACGGTCAGCAGGCCGAAGACGAGGGCGAAGCCGCCGACCAGCAGCGGCATCAGAGCCAGACGCTTCTCGACGATCAGGCCGACTGCGACGCCCACGGCGGAGCCGGCGACGAGAAACCAGGTCGCCTGAACCAGGGCCTCATCGCCGCTCATGCCGCGCAGGCGCATCACCAGAAAGGCGAGACCGAAGGCCAGCAGACCGCCGAAGTCCACGGCTTGTCGCAGGCCGGACTCCTTTTTCACGGTAGGTTCGGGGGCGGCGGCGTCACTCATGCATCAGTCCTCAAGCCCCACCAGCAGCCTTGAAAAGGCTCGCGCGTCGAAGGGTTGCAGATCGTCGATGCCTTCGCCGACGCCGATCAGCTTGATCGGCGCGTCCGAGGCCTGGGCGACCGGGACCAGAACTCCCCCGCGCGCCGTGCCGTCCAGCTTGGTCATGACCAGTCCGGAGACATAGGCCGTACGGCCGAAGATCTGTTCCTGCGCCAGGGCGTTGCGGCCCACGGTGGCGTCCAGCACCAGCAGGGTCTCGTGCGGGGCCTCGGGATCGATCTTTTTCAGCACCCGGACGATCTTCAGCAACTCGTCCATCAGCGCCGTCTTGTTCTGCAGCCGGCCGGCGGTGTCGATCAGGACCACGTCATAGCCCTCGGCCTTCGCCTTTGTGTAGGCGTCGAAGGCCAGACCGGCGGGATCGGCGCCGTCGCGTCGGCTTTCGAACGAGGCCCCGGCGCGCTCGGCCCAGATCTTCAGCTGTTCGCGGGCGGCGGCGCGGAAGGTGTCGCAGGCGACGATCATCACCTTGGCGCCCTGTCCGGTCAGGTCGGCGGCGATCTTGCCGAGCGTCGTGGTCTTGCCCGAGCCGTTGACCCCGACGAACAGGGTGACGAAGGGCCGCGCGCCACCCAAGGGCTCGTAGCGGGCCTCGTGGTTGATCAGTTCGGCGGTCACTGCCTCGGCCAGCGCCTCCTTGACCTCGCGCTCATTGGCCCCCGCGCCGAAGCGCAGTTCGCGGAAGCGGGCCACGATCCGGTCCGTGGCGGCGGGCCCCAGATCGCTCTCGAGCAGATGCTCTTCCAGCCCCTCGAGAGCGGCTTCGGACAGTGGTTCCTTGATGAAGGTCGCGACGACCTGTTCGGTCATCTGTTTCGAGGAACGGCTCAGCCCCTCGCTGAGCCGCGAGAACCAGCCCTTTTTCGGCGTGTCGTTCATGGACCCGCTTTAGCCGCCGGGGGTTTGAAGGTCACGGGCAATCGTGGCGCGCCGCGGACTTTGCCTCTAAATGAGCATTGAACCGCAGGAACTGACGCTTGGCCAAGACCCACCCGTTCCATTCGCCCCGCACCCACGGCTTCGTCCGCGTGGCCGCCGCGACGCCGGTGGTCCACACCGCCGACCCCGCCGCAAACGCCGCCGAACATGTCGCCCTGATCAAACAGGCGGGCGCGCAGGGCGTGGACCTGATCGTCTTTCCGGAGCTGTCGCTGAGCGGTTACGCCATCGACGACCTCGTGATGCAGGACGCGCTTCTGGCCGAGGTGGAACGGCAGATCGAAGCGCTGGCCGGAGCCGCGGAGGAGGCGGGCGTGGTCGCCGTCGTCGGGGCGCCCGTCCGCAATGGCGACGCCCTCTACAACTGCGCCGTGGTGCTGGGTTCGGGCGCCGTGCTGGGCGTCGTTCCCAAGACCTATCTGCCCAACTACCGCGAATATTATGAGAAACGCTGGTTCGCTCCGGCCGCCAGCCGGTCGGAAGACGCGGTCATCCTGAACGGCGAGTCGGTCGATTTCGCACCGGGCCTGATCTTCGAGGCAGTCGACCGCCCGGGCTTCGTCTTCGCCGCCGAGATCTGCGAGGACTTCTGGGCCCCGCAGCCGCCGTCGACCCGCGCCGCCCTGGCCGGGGCCCGCATCCTGCTGAATCTGTCAGCCTCGAACGTCCTGATCGGCAAGGCCGACGAGCGGGCGGTGCTGTGCGCCAGCCAGTCGATGCGGACGCAGTCGGCCTATGTCTTCACCGCCTCGGGCTGGGGCGAGAGCACCACCGACCTGGCATGGGATGGTCAGGCGACGATCCACGAGCTCGGGGCGAAACTGGCCGAGGGCGAACGCTTCGCCCTGGAATCGCAACTGACGATCGCCGACATCGACGTCGAGCGGATCGGCCTCGACCGGCTGCGCAACGGCACCTTCGCGGACTGCGCGCGGCTGGAAGGCGAGCCGGCGACGGTGGTGCCGTTCGAGGCGGGGCCGGGACCGACCGCCGACCTGATCCGCCCGCTCGACCGCTTCCCCTTCGTGCCCGACGACCCCGCACGACTGGATCAGGACTGCTACGAGGCCTTCAACATCCAGGTGCAGGGGCTGATGCGCCGGATGAAGGCGACCAACGGCGAGCGCCTCGTCATCGGCGTCTCGGGCGGACTGGACTCGACCCAGGCCCTGCTGGTCGCCTGCCGCGCCTTCGACCGGCTCGGCCTGCCGAGAACCGGCATCCTCGGCTACACCCTGCCCGGCTTCGCCACGTCGGAAGGCACCAGGTCCAACGCCTGGGCCCTGATGAAGGCGCTCGGCGTGACCGGGGCCGAGATCGACATCCGGCCGTCCGCGACGACCATGCTGGAGACCATCAACCACCCGTTCTCCAGGGGCGAGCCGGTCCACGACATTACCTTCGAGAACGTCCAGGCGGGCCTGCGCACCGACTACCTGTTCCGTCTGGCCAACCAGAACGACGCCTTTGTGCTGGGCACCGGCGATCTGTCGGAACTGGCGCTGGGCTGGGCCACCTATGGCGTCGGCGACCATATGAGCCACTACAACGTCAACGGCGGGGTGGCGAAGACCCTGATCCGGCACCTGATCCGATGGGTGGCGATGAAGGAGCACGCGGGCGGAGCCGCCGAGGTGCTGCACGCCGTCCTCGACACCGAGATCTCGCCGGAACTGGTCCCCGCCGGCGCCGACGGCAAGCTGCAGTCGACCGAGGCGACGGTCGGCCCCTATGCCCTGAACGACTTCTTCCTGTTCTACGTCTCCCGTTTCGGCCTGAAGCCGTCGAAGGTGGCGTATCTGGCGCATCAGGCGTGGAAGGACGTGGCTGACGGCCACTGGCCGGCAGGCACGCCCGAGGACGAGCGCATCGCCTACGACCTCGCCACGATCAAACACTGGCTGCGGAAATTCCTGTTCCGCTTCTTCCAGACCAGCCAGTTCAAGCGGTCAGCTCTGCCAAACGGGCCGAAGGTGGTCACGGGCGGTTCGCTCTCGCCCCGTGGCGACTGGCGCGCGCCGTCGGACGCGACCGCGCGGGTCTGGCTGGACGAGCTGGAGGCGAACGTCCCGGACTGACGCCTCAGGGCAGCTCGCTCAGGAACGGGAAGATCGCCGCCTTGGCCTCGGGCTCGTCCAGCATGGGCGCGTGGCCGACGCCGGGGACCTCGACGAAGTCCATCTTCGGGGCGCGTTTGCGCATCTTCGCCGCGATCTCGGGGCTGAGCAGGTCCGAGGTCTCGCCGCGCACCAGCAGGGTCGGCCGGCCCTTGGCCAGCCGGGTGAAGAAGGGCCACAGATTGGGGACCAGGGCCTTGGCTCCCGCCGCCCGGATCGGGGCCATGATGTCGGGGTCATAGTCAGGTACCGGCGTCCCCTCGGTGCCTATGCGGAAGGTGCGCCGCGCGAAGGCGTCCCAGTCCGCGTCGGAATAGTTCGGCAGGGCGACCTCGTTGAGCTTGCGCACATAGGCCGCTGCATCCGCCCAACTTCCGATCTCCACAGGTTGCCCGGCATAGGCCGCGATCCGACCCAGACCCACGGGCGACACCTCTGGTCCGACATCGTTGATGATGGCGGCGGCGATGACCTTCGAACGGACGGCGGCCAGCGCCATGGTGATCAGCCCGCCCATGGAGGTGCCGAGGAAGACCGCGCGATCGATGCCGAGGTCGCGCATCAGGGCGAGGACGTCATGGGCGTAGGTGAGCGGCTGATAGGTCATCGGGTCCGGCGCCCGATCGGACTGGCCCCGGCCGCGAATGTCCACGGCCAGCACCCGTCGGCCGCTCTGGGCGATCAGCGGCGCGATGGCGTCGAAATCGGCCGAGTTGCGGGTCAGGCCGTGGATGGCGATGACCGGCAGCTTCGCCGTCCCTGACGCCGCCGCATAGTCGCGGGCGAACAGGCTCAGCCCGTCTGAACTGGACCAGCGGCGCTCGGCGAAGGTCTGGGTCATGGATGGCTCCGGAGGCTGACGGTCAAGCTTATTTCATGAGTGAGGGAATTCCCACCCGACGCGAACTGACAGCCGGTGTCAGCTCTTCAGTGACCCAGCAGTTCCCGCACAAACGCGTACAGGTCGCCGCCCTCGAAGCGGAAGCCCGGCACGCCGGCGCGACGGGCGGCCTCCATGTCCGAGGGCTGGTCGCCGATCATGAAACTCTTCGCTGGGTCGATGTTGTGGTCGGCGATGGCCCGCAGGATCATGCCGGGGTTGGGCTTCCGGTCAGGATGGTCGGGATGGATATAGGCCTCGACCCGGCCCTCGCTGTGGAACGGGCAGGCGTAGACAGCCCCGATCATCGCCCCTTTGGCCGCCAGCTTGCGAACGATCAGGGCGTTGAAGGCCTTCATCTGGGCTTCGCTGAACAGGCCGCGCGCGACACCCGACTGATTGGTCACGATGACGCACAGATAGCCGAGCTTGTTCAGCTGCCGCACGGCCTCGGCCGCGCCCGGCATGAGGCGAAGTTGGTCTTCCAGATGGGGATAGCCGGTGTCCTCGATCAGCACGCCGTCGCGATCGAGGAAGACGGCGGGGACGCCAGAATTCATGACTTCCGGGCATACGGCGCCGTACACGGTCGTTGCAACCCGTCACGCGAAGTGACGGGGCCGGATTTGGCTTTAGGGCGACCGATTTGGTAGGAGGCCGCAATCGCAGTGGCGCTTGACCCGCCGACACGCCCCGTGCGCGCCCGGAGGCTGTCCCGACATGAGCATCGCCTTCATCGACCTGCAGGCCCAGCGCCTTCGCCTCAACGGCAGGATCGAGGCCGCCGTGCAGGAAGCCGTGGTCGGCGGCGCCTGGGTCATGGGTCCACAGGTGCGCCAGTTCGAGGCCGATCTCGCCGCCTTCGGCAAGGCGAAGCATGCGCTGGGCTGCGCCAACGGCACCGACGCCCTGGCTCTCCCGCTGATGGCCTGGGGCGTCGGCCGTGGGGACGCGGTCTTCGTGCCCAGCTTCACCTTCGCCGCCACCGCCGAGATCGTGCCGTGGTTCGACGCCGAGCCGGTGTTCATCGATGTCGACGCTAGGACCTACAACATCGACCCCGGACACCTCGAGGCCGCCATCGAGGCGACGATCAAGGAAGGCCGGCTGAAGCCGCGCGTGGTCATCGCCGTCGACCTGTTCGGCCAGCCCGCCGACTATCCGGCGATCAAGGCGATCTGCGACAAATACGGGCTCAAGCTGATCTGCGATTCGGCCCAGGGCTTCGGCTGCACCATCGACGGCGACCATCCGCTGAAATGGGCCGACATCACCACCACCAGCTTCTTCCCGGCCAAGCCGCTGGGCTGCTACGGCGACGGCGGGGCGGTGCTGACCAATGACGACGCCCTGGCCCAGCTGATCGATTCGATCCGCGTGCACGGCAAGGCAGTGGCGCGCGATCTGGAAGGCAAGACGTTCGATCACGATCCCAAATATCTGAACATGCGCATCGGCCTGAACAGCCGGCTCGACACCATCCAGGCCGCCGTCCTGATCGAGAAGCTGAAGGTGTTCGGCGAAGAGATCGAATGGCGCAACCGCATCGCCGCCCGCTACAATGAGGGCCTGCGCCCCCACGTCGCGGCGGCGCCGGACGTGCCCGCGGGCAATGTCTCCAACTGGGCCCAGTACACGATCGAGCATGACGACCGGGACGGTCTGGCGGCGCACCTGAAGGCGCAGGGCGTGCCCACGGCCGTCTATTATCCGATCCCGCTGCACCTCCAGCCGGCCTACGACATGTATCCGCGCGGGCCCCAGGGCCTGCCCGTCACCGAGCGGCTCAAGGAGAGGGTCATCAGCCTGCCGATGCACGCCGACCTCGATGAGGCGACGCAGGACAGGATCATCGCGGCGGTCGCCAGCTTCCGCTAAGGTCCGCGCATGACCCAACACCTTCCCCCGCTCAAGGTCGGCGTCGCCGGCGTCGGCGTCATGGGGCGCAACCACGCCCGCGTGCTGTCGGACATCCGCGACTTCGACCTGACCGCGGTCTTCGACCCCGACTCCGCCACCGCCGAGGGCGTCGCCGGCCTGTATGACGCCAAGGCCTTCACGGGGCCGGCGGATTTCGTCGCCGCCGGTCTGGACGCCGCCGTGGTCGCCACACCGAACCGGCACCACGCCGAGCTCGGCGTCGCCCTGCTCGAGGCCGGCGTCCATGTGCTGGTGGAAAAGCCGATCGCCGCCACCGTCGCCGACGCCCAGCGGATGATCGACGCGGCGAAAGCCAACAGCCGCGTGCTGATGGTCGGCCAGGTCGAGCGCTTCAATCCGGCAGTCGAGGCGGTCAAGCGCGCCATCGACGGCGACGATGTCATCTCGATCCAGATCACCCGCGTCGGCCCCTTCCCGCCGCGCATGGGCGAGGTCGGGGTGGTCATCGATCTGGCGGTGCATGATATCGACATCATCCGCCATCTGACGGAGTCCGAGATCGTCGAGGTCCAGCCCCAGCTGGCTCGCACCAAGGCGGAACGCGAGGACACGGCCCTGCTGCAGTTCCGCCTCGCCAACGGGACCATCGCCCACATCACCACCAACTGGGTGACGCCCTACAAGGTCCGCACCCTGCAGGTCGCGACCATGAACCGGTTCGTGGGTCGCCGATCTGATCACCCGTCAGGTCACGGAGTATTTCGGCCAGCAGGCCGACGGCTCCTACCAGACCCGCGCCGTCAACAGCTGGCCCGCCGAGCCGCTGAAGAAGGAGCTGGAAGCCTTCGCCCACGCGATCCGCACCGGAGAGCCGGCGGCGGTCACGGGCGAGGACGGGCTGCGGAACCTGGAAGTGGCGCTGAGGTGTCTGGGGGAGGGCTAGCCGCCCCCCACCTGCATCCCCAGCCATTCCGCGATCAACGCCGGCTTCTCCGCGCCGTCGATCTCGACGGTGACCTCGTGCTTCAGCAGCCAGCGGCCGCCGCCCTTGTCCTCGGCGGACAGGAGCTTGAACCGTCCACGGACGTTTGAGCCGGCGGGCACCGGCGCGAGGAAGCGCAGTTTGTCAAAGCCGTAGTTGACCCCCATCACCACGCCCTCGAGCGGCGGGACCGCGTCATAGGTCATGGCCGACAGCAGGCTCAACGTCAGAAAGCCGTGGGCGATGGTCCCGCCGAACGGGGTCTGCGCCGCCGCGACCGGGTCGATGTGGATGAACTGACGGTCCTCGGTGATCTCGGCGAAGGCGTCGATGCGGGCCTGATCGACAGTGATCCAGCGGCTGACGCCGATCTCCTGTCCGATCAGGCCGGGCAGGTCGGCGACGGGGGTGGGCGCGCCCCTGCGTTCGGTGCGGCTCATGAGCGGGTTCCTCAGTCGATCGGGGTGAAACGGTCTTCGATGATGGCGGCAAACAGGACCGGGTCGACATTGCCGCCCGACAGGATGACAGCGGTGGTGCGGTCGCGCGTCTCGACCTTGCCGGCCAGAACAGCGGCGAGCGATACGGCGCCACCCGGCTCGACCACCTGTTTCAGCACCCGGAAGGCATAGCGCACGGCCTCGGCGACCTCGGCGTCCGAGACGGTCTCGACCCGGGCGACCCGGCGGTTGATCGGGAAGGTCAGCTCGCCGGGC
>JALYPS010000382.1 GCA_030856285.1 Pseudomonadota bacterium | reverse complement strand
GGCGCCGGACGCGGCGGCAATGGCGGCGACGGCGGATCGGCCACCGCTGGCAATGCAGGCCCCGTCACCGTCAACAACACGGCCAACCTCACCACGACCGGCAATAATGCCAATGGCATCTTCGTCTCGTCGCTTGGCGGCACCGGCATCGGCGGCGCAGGCGGCGCCGGCGGGATCGGCGCCGGGGGTCTCGGCGGCCTCGCGGGAGTCGCGGGCGGTGCGGGGCCGAGCGGCGGTTTCGCTGGAGTTGCAGGCGTGGCCGGAGTTTCCGGCGCCAGCACCAACGGCAATGGCGGCGCCGGTGGCAATGGCTCGGCCGGCAATGCCGGTCCGATTCAGATCACCAACTCCGCGACCATCTCGACCACGGGTCTCGCCTCGCACGGCATCGTGGCGACCGCCACCGGCGGCGCCGGTGGCGCCGGTGGGGTCGGCGGAGCCGGCGCGGCAATCGGCGGAAACGGCGGCAATGGCGGCAATGGCGGCAATGGCGGCGCCATCACCATCACCAATGCCCTGGGCGGGAACATTCTGACCAGCGCCGCTGACGCACACGGCATTTTCGCCACCACGGCAGTCGGAGTCGGCGGGGCAGGCGGCCTCGGCGGTGCTGCGGCGACGGGGGGCGTTGCCGGACGTGCTGGAGTGGCTGGCGTACAGGGTCTCACCGGCGGCGCGATCAACGTCACCAATGCGGGCGTGATTCGTACAGGCGGTAATGGCGTCCGCGCTATTGGCCTGTTTGCTGGCAGCCCGGTCACCGTGATCAACTCGGGTACGCTTACCGGCGGCACCATCGGTGTGTTTTCAAACAGCAACACCTCGACGCTGATCAACAACTCGGGTCTGCTGACCGCAACCTCCCTGTTCGCGATTGAGACCCTGGGTGCTGCCACGACCATCAACAACAGCGGCGAAATCCGCGGCTTTATTGACCTGACCGACAATGCCGACACGTTCAACAACCTGGCGAATGGTCTCTACAACACGTCCGGCATCAGCGAATTCCGGGGCGGAACCGACCTCTTCATGAACGCCGGCACGGTTCGCACGGCGCGCGATATTGCGACCGACGAACTCACGACCTTCCGGGATCTGGAGCTGTTCGACAACAATGGCTTGATCACGCTGGTTGACGGGCGGCAGGGCGATACATTCCTGCTCGCCTCGCCGACCGGCGTCTACAATGGCGGGGCCAATGGACGCCTTGCGGTTGACGCGTTCCTCGGTGGTCCGGGATCGACCTCGGACATCCTCAACATCCGAGGCAATGTCACGGGCGCGACCAGAGTCCTGGTGAGCGACACCAACGCCGGGCCTGGCGCCTTGAACACCGTCGGCATCCCCGTCGTGATCGTTGGCGGATCGGCTGCCGCCCCAGGAAACTTCGTCCTGGCGAACGGGCCGATCAACAAGGGATTCTTCGCCTACGACCTCTACCTGCGCCCCGATAACGTCTTTGTTCTTGCGAGCACCCCTGGCGCAGCGGCTCGCGAGCAGGGCATCCTTGTGACGGCCGCCAGCGACATCTGGCACACGTCGTCGGGCGTGTGGCTCGATCGCACAGCCGACTTGCGCAACTACCTGCAGAACGGCCCGACAATGGGCGGGTCATACCTGCAGCCCGGGGCCTGGGTGCGTGTCTTCGGGGACTGGTCGGAGCGGGACGCGGAGTCGTCGTCCACCCTTTTCGGTCAAACGATCGCCTATGAAATGTCCTACGAACAGGACACTTACGGAGTCCAGGGCGGTGCTGACACCGTGTTTGACCTGGGCGCCAGCCGCCTGTTGCTCGGCGTGCTTGGTGGTTTTGTGAGGTCGGAGGTCGATTTCACTGCGCGTGACAGCGCAGCCGACTTCTCGGGCTATAATGTCGGCGCCTACGCGACCTACCTGAATGGCCGATTCTTCGGCGACGTGCTGGCCAAGGCTGACTTCCTGGAAATGGACTATGCCGGCGATGTTGCTGACATTCGCCGGAGAGATGCCGAAGTGCGCAGCTATGGCGTTCGGCTCGATACCGGTTATCGCTTCGGAGGCAGCGGCTTCTTCGTCGATCCGCAGGGGACGCTTGAATACGTCCAGACCGAGATAGAAGACTTCGACGTTCCGGGCACGACCGTTGAAAGCGACGGCGATTCGCTGCGCGGCCGCCTTGGCGTCCGTATCGGCAATACGTTCGAGGTTGGCGGCATGCGCCTTGAGACGAGCATCATGCCAAGTGTGTGGCATCAGTTCTCGGGGAGTTCGGACGCGACCTTCTTCAACGGCAACCAGAGCTTCGAGCTGAACGACGAGCGTAGCAACGAGACCTACGGAGAGATTTCGGCCATGGTCAATGTCTTCCGCCGGCGCACCGACCACGCCTCGGGCTTCATCAAGTTCGACTATCGCTTCGGCGACGACATGAGTGGCTTTGGCATCCGTGCAGGCTACCGTGCCAGCTTCTAAAAGCTGCGCGGAGCGCCAATCATAGTATGTGGCGGATAGTCGTCACTGGAAATGGGGCCGGTCACCCGCAGGGGTGGCCGGCCTCTTCTAATGGTCACATCGTTGGAGCCCGCGACGATCGCGGTCGCATTTCCGCCCATGCGGACCTCGGCTTCCGGCCATTAAAAAGGGCGCGGACCCGAAGGCGCCGCGCCCCTCTTGATCCGTTGATCTGAACCCTAGCCCAGCGCCTTCATCAGCTCGGGCACCACGACCTTGTAGTCCCCGACAATGCCGTAGTCGGCGACCTGGAAGATCGGGGCGTCGGCGTCCTTGTTGATGGCGACGATGACCTTGGAGTCCTTCATCCCGGCGAGGTGCTGGATGGCGCCCGAGATGCCGATGGCGATGTAGAGGGCCGGGGCGACGACCTTGCCGGTCTGGCCGACCTGATAGTCGTTGGGCGCGTAGCCGGCGTCGACGGCCGCGCGCGAGGCGCCGACAGCGGCGCCCAGTTTGTCGGCCAGCGGGTCCATGACGGCGTGGAATTCCTCGGCCGAACCAAGGGCCCGGCCGCCCGAGACGACGATCTTCGCCGCGCCCAGTTCGGGGCGGTCCGACTTGACCATCTCCTCACTTACGAAGGCCGCCTTGCCGGCGTCCGCGCCCGCGACGGTCTCGACCTTGGCCGAGCCGCCCTCAGCCGCGGCGTCGAAGCTGGTCGGGCGCACGGTGATGATCTTCTTCGCATCGCCGGACTGGATCGTCTCCAGCACATTGCCGGCGTAGATCGGACGCACGAAGGTGTCGCTGGAGACCACCTCCATGATGTCCGAGATCGGGGCGACATCCAGTTTGGCGGCGATCCGGGGCATGAAATTCTTGCCGTCGGTGGTGGCCGGCGAAAGGATGGCGTCATAGCCGCCGGCGAGACCGACCACGGTCGCCTCGACCGCTTCGGCCAGCTGGTGGCCCAGGCCGGCGCTCTCGGCCAGCAGGACCTTGCGCACGCCGGCGATCTTCGCGGCGGCGTCGGCGGCGGCCTTCGAACCCTGGCCGATGACCAGGATGTCGACGTCGCCCGACAGTTTCAGGGCGGCGGTGACGGTCTTGTGGGTGGTGTCGCGGACGGTCGCGCCGTCGCGGTCGGCGATAACGAGAACGGCCATTACAGGACCCCCGCGGTCTTGAGTTTCGCAACCAGTTCGGCGGCGTCGGCCACCTTGATGCCCGCCGAACGCTGCGGCGGGGCGGTGACCTTGACGACCTTGAGGCGCGGCGCCGTGTCGACGCCGTAGTCGGCGACCGCCTTGACCGCGATCTCCTTCTTCTTGGCCTTCATGATGTTGGGCAGGGAGGCGTAGCGCGGGGTGTTGAGGCGCAGATCGACCGAGACGACGGCGGGCAGGGTCGCGGCCAGGGTCTGCAGGCCGCCGTCGACCTCGCGGGTCACGGTCGCCTTGCCGCCGGCGATGACGATCTTGCCGGCGAAGGTGGCCTGGGGCCAGTCCAGCAGGGCGGCCAGCATCTGGCCGACGGCGTTGTTGTCGCCGTCGATCGACTGCTTGCCGAGCAGGACCAGATCCGGCTTCTCCTCATCGACCACGGCCTTGAGCAGCTTGGCGACGGCCAGCGGCTCGAGGTCGGCGTCCGACTGGATCAGCAGGCCGCGATCCGCGCCCATGGCCAGGGCCGTGCGGATGGTTTCCTGGGCCTGGGTGACGCCGATGGAGACGACCACGATCTCGGTCGCCGTCCCGGCGGCGTGGTGCTCCTTGCCCTCCTTCATGCGCACGGCCTCCTCGACGGCGATCTCGTCGAACGGATTCATGCTCATCTTGACGTTGGCGAGATCGACGCCGGTCTGGTCCGCCTTGACGC
>JALYPS010000373.1 GCA_030856285.1 Pseudomonadota bacterium | reverse complement strand
CCCCCACACCGCCGGCCTCTGCCAGCCGCGCGATGGTCATTTCCGCCAAAGGGCGGGATGGGGCAGGGCGCATCGCTTGACTCCGGACCATGGTACGGACCCTACATGGGGTGCGGACCGTTATCGGCAACAGGAGACCCGCCCATGTCCGCCCCGCACAAGACCGCCGTCCTCCACCGCATGGTCATGCCCGCCCACCTATGTCCCTCCGGCCAGAAGGCCCGCTGGCTGCTGCGCCGCAAGGGCTATGCGATCGAGGACCACCACCTGACGACCCGCGCCGAAACCGACGCCTTCAAGGCCGAACACGGCGTGCCGACCACGCCCCAGACCTTCATCGACGGCGTCCGCATCGGCGGCTACGACGACCTGCGCCGCTTCTTCGGCCAGAAGGTCCCCGAGCCGGGGGCCACCAGCTACACGCCGGTGCTCGCCGTCTTCGCCGTCGCCGCCCTGATCGCCCTGGCCATCGACTGGCTGTCGATGGGCGCGATCACCGCCATGGCCCTGCCCAACTTCATCGCCGTGGCCATGTGTTTGCTGGCCATGCTGAAGCTGCAGGACGTCGAGAAATTCTCGACCATGTTCCTCAACTACGACCTGCTGGCGCGGCGCTGGGTTCCGTACGGCTACATCTATCCCTTCGCCGAACTGGGCGCGGGCGTGCTGATGCTGGCCGGGGCCCTGACCTGGCTGTCGGCGCCGGTTGCCCTGATCATCGGCGGGATCGGCGCGGTCTCGGTGTTCAAGGCGGTCTATGTCGACAAGCGCGAGCTGAAATGCGCCTGCGTCGGCGGCACGTCCAACGTGCCGCTGGGCTTTGTCTCCCTGACGGAGAACCTGATGATGGTCGGCATGGCTGCGTGGATGCTGGCGTGGGCGATGTAGGCCCGACTACATCACATCGGCCGTCAACGCCTCCAGCGTCGTCGTCAGTGTGAACACCACCCCCGTCGGCTCATAGTTCAGGGTCGTCGCCCCTCCGACATAGCCCGACAACGCCCGCTTGATCATGCCCGAGCCAAAGCCCGCGCGCGTCGGCGGGGCGACCGGCGGGCCGCCGCTCTCGGTCCACGACAGAACGAAGGCCGTCTCGTCCTCGCCCGGCGTCACCGTCCAGCTGACTGTCACCCGCCCGCCGTCGGCCGACAGGGCGCCGTATTTGATCGCATTGGTGGTCAGCTCATGCAGCGCCAGCGACATGGCCAGGGCGCAGCGCGGCGACAGGTCGACCTCCGGTCCCGAGGCCGTCACCTGACCCTCGCGCCCATGCGGCCTGAAAGCGTCGGCGACGATGTCGGCCATGCGGGCGCCGGTCAGGGTCGTCTGGGTCAGCAGGTCCTGGGCCGCGCTGAGGGCGCCGAGCCGGTCGAGAAAGGCCGCCCTGGCCTCGGCGGGATCCGAGGTGGCGCGGAAGGTCTGGCTGGCGATCGCCTGCACCATGGCCAGGACGTTCTTGATCCGGTGGTTCAGCTCCAGCGCCAGCAGCCGCTGCTGTTCCTCGGCGCGTTTCAGGTCGGTAATGTCGCGCGACACCGACAGCAGGCGGATGGGCTTGCCGTCCGGTCCGTGAATGGGGGTGACCTGCACGTCCCACCAGCGGGGGTTGCCCATGGCGGTGTTAGCCGGCCCCTGGAACCGGGCGTTGTTTCCGGCGCGCGCCGTCGCGACGGCGGCGACGGCCTGGGCATTGCCTTCGCCCTCCCACAACGACGGCCATGGACAGCCGCGCAGGGCGTTGAAGTCGCTGACCTCCATCACCCGCTGCCCGCCCTCGCTCATGAAGGCCAGGTCGCCGTCGAGGCTCAACAGCTTGATGCAGTCGTTCGAGGCTGCCAGCACCGTCCGAACGAAGGCGGCGTCAATATTCTCATCGTCGATCGCCATCAGCGACCCTTAGCAGGCTCCCGCTCCGCTTAGCGAGCTTGGCCATTGCGCAGATTTTCCGGATCGGGCGCGGCGCTCCGGCCTACCGTGACCAGCCCGGCCCTCAGCACGTCCCCTCCGCCGTCCAGTCCCGCCTCGATCATTCGGTGTTCGCGCACCCATACCGGCGTGGCCTCGGCCAGCAGGGTCCGCCCCGCGTCCGTCAGCGCCGCCCGCCGTTCGCGCCGGTCCTTCCCATCGACCCGCACAACCACCGTCCCCATCCGCTCCAGCGGCTTGAGATTGGCGGTCACCGTCGACCGGTCCATGGCCAGCAAGGCCGCCACCGCCCCGATGGTCGGCGGCTCGGGCCGGTTCAGGCCGTTCAGCAGCGAGAACTGGCCGCTGGTGATCCCCAGCGGCCGGAACGCTTCGTCGAACCGCCGCGACAGCGACCGCGCCGCGCGCTGCGCGTGCAGGCACAGGCAGTGGTCCTTGATGTGCAGAGTGGTCCCATAGGGCGCCGAGTTTGACATCACGTCAGATATGTTGATATCAACTGATCTGTCAATCAGACGCTTCAGAAGGAGCTCCCCATGATCCAGGTCACCGCATTCAAATGGGTGCCGCCATTTGCCCAGGGCTCGGTCCGCGACATCCGCGTGCGCTGGGCGCTGGAGGAGGCGGGTCTGGGCTATGACGACCGGCTGCTGGGCTTCGAGGATACGGCGACCCCCGCGTATCGCGCGCTCCAGCCCTTCGGCCAGGTTCCGGCCTTCAGCGACGGCAAGGTCGAGATGTTCGAGAGCGGGGCCATCGTGCTCTATATCGCCCAGGCGTCGGACCAGCTGATGCCGGCCGACCCCGCCGGCCGCGCCATGGTCATGACCTGGCTGTTCGCGGCCATGAACAGCATCGAGCCTTATGTCTCGCCCCTGGCCGACATCGACCTGTTCCACGCCGGCGAGGCCTGGACCGTGGAGCGCCGCCCGCAGGTGGAGGCTCAGCTGCGCAAGAAGCTCGGGGATCTGCAGACGGCGCTGGGCGACCGCCAGTGGTTCGCCAATGACCGCTTCAGCGCCGCCGACATTCTGATGACCCACGTCCTGCGCGACCTGCGTCATACCGCCATCGTCGCCGACTATCCGGCGCTCGCCGCCTATGTCGCCCGCGCCGAGGCACGCCCGGCGTTCAAGCGGGCCCTCGCCGACCAGCTCAAGCCGTTCAGGGTCAACGCGCCGGCCTAGCGAAATCCGGTTCCTTCTCCCCTTGAGGGAGAAGGCGCCCCCGCAGGGGGCGGATGAGGGGTGAGACTCGGACCTCTCCGACAATCCGACGACGACCGGCATTGAAGACGAGGGCACACAACCGGCCTAGGCGTTTCACCCCTCATCCGGCCCTCCGGGCCACCTTCTCCCTCAAGGGGAGAAGGAAACGGATACTGCCGCAACAGTGTATTCCCGCCCCGTATAATCTCGCCCCTTGGGGCTCCGGAAGGCGCCCTCTCGCCCCCGCGGACGACCGCTCTGTGACGCCTGCGACCGCTTCTGACGCAGGCGTGTGCATACTGGTCAAATGCCCGCCGGGCCGGTCTTTGACAGTTTTCCACACCCCCGCCGCGTCCGCCCAGGACCCGGTGCACGCCCTTCGACCCGCAGGCGTCGGCTTCCTGAAATTTGGTCCGCAATTTTCAAGGCCGGACCGTACCCTTTCGACCCTTCAGCCGACCAGCGCCGTTCGCTCTTCCGGGGTCAGCATCCGCCACCGGCCCTCGGGCAGGTTGTCGAGTTTCAACGGACCGATCCGTACACGGATCAAATCCACGACCTCGAGGTCGACCATCTCGCACATTCGCCGTATCTGGCGGTTGCGGCCCTCGCGCAGGATGAATTTCAGCCGGAAGGACTCCATCCGGCTGACCCTCGCGGCCTTCAGTTGACGCCCGTCCAGCATCAGGCCGAAGCGCAGCAATTTGAGCTTGTTCTCGGTCACGTCGCCGGCGATGCGGACCAGATACTCCTTGTCCAGATCGGACTGCGGCCCGATCACCGCCTTGGCCACCACCCCATCGGATGAGAGCAGCAGCAGGCCCCTTGAGTCCTCGTCCAGCCTTCCGATCGGGGGCAGGGAGGCGTCCTCGGCCGGGACCGCGCCGGGTCCGATCCGGTTGGCCTCGGTGATCAGCCGCACCGCCGGGATCTTGTCGGGCTCCGGCTGGCCCGAGACGAAGCCGAGCGGCTTGTGCATGACGATGGTCACGCCCTCGGCCAGCGCCGCCGTGGCCCGGTCGCTGAGCGTCAGCGTCTGCCCTGGCTCCAGCTTGCGGCCAGCATCGGCCACCACCTCGCCGTCCACCGAGACCAGGCCGTCGGCGATCAGGGCGTCGGCCTCGCGCCGCGAGCAGACCCCGGTCTGGCCCAGCCATTTGTTGATCCGGACCGGCTCGTCGCCGTCATAGGTTCTGGAAAACGCCATGCGGGTCCGTAGCCCCGGGGCGGAGCCGGGTCTAGCCGCCCAGCACCGCGGTTATCGCCGCCCGCGCCACCTCGTCGTCCTGCGCCGACGACGCCCCCGACACCCCGATGGCCCCGACCACCCGGCCGTCGACCACGATGGGCACTCCGCCCGCGACCGGCATGATCCCGTCGATGGCCAGCAAGGCGATGCGCCCGCCGGTCAACCGCTCTTCCGCCGAGGCGGAGGAAGCGCGGAACCGGGCCGCGGACCGGGCCTTGTCCTGGGCGACGTTGATCGAGCCGTACTGGACGTCGTCCATCCGCCCGAAGGCAACCAGTTCGCCCGACGGCTCGACCACAGCGACGGCCAGACGGAAGCCGCGGGCGCGGCCGGCCTCCATGGCCCGGTCGATCAGCGCCTGCGCAGCCTCAAGCCCGATCGGCGCGCCATAGGACAGGGGCGGGGCTGGCACGGCGGCCGGCGCGGGCGTCGGCGGCGTCTGCCCCCATGCCGGAGCCGCAACGGCCAGAACAGCCAGACCAAGGAGGAGACGTTTCATGTCGGTGCTTTCAATCAGGTTCAGCCAAGCTTGGGTAGATGCGGCCACATCCCCAGCGGAAGCACAAGGGCCGCTCAGACCCGCCGGAACAACAGCATCAGATTGTTCGCCGGCATCCCGACCCGGCGCGTCAGCGCCAGCCCCTCCGCCTTCGCCGCCGCCGCCACCGCGTCCCGGTCGCGCAGACCCCACGCCGGATCGCGGGATTTCAGGCTCTCGTCGAACGCCGCATTCGACGGCGCCAGCGGCACGTCGGCCTCCCGATACGGGCCGTACAGGACCAGCAGTCCGCCCGTCGCCAGCCGGCTACCTGCCAGCGCCATCAGGCCCTCGGTCGTAGCCCACGGGCTGATGTGGATCATGTTGATGCAGACCACGGCCTGGAGCGGCCCCTCCGGCCAGGTCGCAGGGTCGAGCACGTCCAGCGCCAGTGGTTCTCGCAGGTTGGGCAGCCGGGCCGCCTCCGCCCAGGCCGCGATGCTGGCGCGAGCCTCAGCGCTGGGATCGCTCGGCGTCCAGTCGAGACCGGGCAGGGCGCGCGCGAAGGCCACGGCGTGCTCGCCCGACCCCGCGGCGATCTCCAGCACCGGTCCCCGGGCCGGCATATGCGCCTTGAGCACCTCGAGGATCGCCCCCGTATTCCGCGCCACGGCGGGCGAGGCGAGGGCGCCTCCAGGAGTCGCGGCGGGCGGGTCCATCGTCTGCATGGCCGCCCCGATACCCCGCGCCGCGCCGCCCCGCGACCGGAAATATGCAGCCCCCTCCGGGCGCCCCGCTCGCGAGAGGTTGAAACGTGCATCGGTTGACGTCGCGTCCGCATCGGTGTCATTCGGCTGAAACATTGCGTGATATCACGCGAGGGAGTGCCACGGCGGCGCAGATCGCCGGGCGACGTTCAGGAGAGTGATTGTGACCGCATCCGCCATCCAGGGCCTTCACCCGGCTCCCACCAAACACGCGGGCCTCGTCGCCTGGGTCGAGCAGATCGCCGCCCTGACCAAGCCCGCGCGGGTTCACTGGTGCGACGGCTCGGAGGCCGAAAAGGCCGTGATCGTCGCCGATCTGATCGGCAAGGGCACGCTGCGCGAACTGGACCAGACCAAACGCCCCGGCTGCTACTACGCCGCCTCGGACCCCAAGGACGTCGCCCGCGTCGAGAGCCGGACCTTCATCTGCTCGGCCAATGAGATTGACGCCGGCCCGACCAACAACTGGGCTGATCCGGTCGGGATGCGCGCCCGGCTGAACGGCCTGTTCGACGGCTGCATGGCCGGCCGGACCATGTATGTCGTTCCCTTCTCCATGGGCCCTCTGGGATCGCGGATCAGCGCCCTCGGCGTCGAGATCACCGACAGCGGCTATGTCGCCGTGTCGATGGGCGTCATGACCCGCATGGGTCAGCCGGCGCTGGACGTGCTCGGCGACGACGGCGTTTTCGTGCCCGCCGTCCACACCCTCGGCGCCCCGCTGGCCGACGGCCAGGCCGATGTGCCGTGGCCCTGCAACGACGACAAATGGATCGTCCACTATCCCGAGACCCGCGAGATCTGGTCCTACGGCTCGGGCTACGGCGGCAACGCCCTGCTGGGCAAGAAATGCTACGCCCTGCGCATCGCCTCGGTCATGGCCCGTGATGAGGGTTGGCTGGCCGAGCATATGCTGATCCTGAAGCTGACCGATCCGAAGGGCCGCGCCAAATACGTCGCCGCCGCCTTCCCGTCGGCCTGCGGCAAGACCAATCTGGCCATGCTCCAGCCGACCATCCCGGGCTGGACCGCCGAGACGATCGGCGACGACATCGCCTGGATGCGCTTCGGCGACGATGGTCGCCTCTACGCCGTGAACCCCGAAGCCGGCTTCTTCGGCGTCGCCCCCGGCACCAGCCGCAACACCAACGGCAACGCCCTGGCGACGATGGGGTCCAACACCGTCTTCACCAACACGGCCCTGACCGCCGACAACGACGTTTGGTGGGAAGGCCTGTCGAAGGAAGCGCCGGAGGGCCTGACCAACTGGAAGGGCGCCGCCCACGACCCGGCCTCAGGCGAGCCCGCCGCCCATCCCAACGCCCGCTTCGCCGCCCCGGCCTCGCAATGCCCGACTATCGCGCCCGAGTGGGAGGACCCCAAGGGCGTGCCGATCGACGCCATCCTGTTCGGCGGCCGCCGCGCCTCGGCTGTGCCGCTGGTCACCGAGGCTTTCGACTGGGAGCATGGCGTGTTCATGGGCTCCTCGGTCGCCTCGGAAGGCACCGCCGCCGCCGAGAACGCCATCGGGACCCTGCGCCGCGATCCCTTCGCCATGCTGCCGTTCTGCGGCTACAACATGGGCGACTATTTCGCCCACTGGCTGTCGATGGGTGGACGGACCGAGGCGGCCAAGCTGCCGCGTCTCTATTTTGTGAACTGGTTCCGCAAGAATGAGGACGGCCAGTTCGTCTGGCCCGGCTTCGGCGACAACGCCCGCGTGCTGAAGTGGATCTCGGAGCGCCTCGACGGCGAGGCCGAGGCCGTCGACACCCCGGTCGGCCGTGTCCCGACTCGCGAAGCGCTGGACCTGTCGGGCCTGAGCCTGTCCGACGCCGACCTGTCCCTGCTTCTGGACGTCGACGCCGAGGTCTGGGCCGAGGAGGCGTCGCTGATCCCGGACTTCTACGCCCAGTTCGGCGACCGCCTGCCCGCAGCCCTCTGGGACCAGCACGCGGCCCTCACCGCCCGCATCGGGGGCGCCCGGGCCGCAGCCATCGCGGCCGAGTAGCGATAGCGCCTTGCATTCGGAGCCCGGGCGGTCGATCTGATCGCCCGTGGCTTCCTCCCCTGATGTGATCGTCATCGGCGCCGGCGTGCTCGGCCTCTGCACCGCGGCCGAACTGGCCTCGCGCGGCCATGCCGTGACCGTCATCGATCCCGGCGGCCCGAACGCCTCCTCCATCGCCGCCGGCATGATCGCCCCGGCGCTGGAATCGCTTCTGGAGGACCTGGTCGCTGAACGCGCCGCCCTGCTGAAACGCGCCCGGGACCTGTGGCCCGCCTTCGCGGAATCCCATGGTCTGAAGCTGCTGCGCGAGGGTGCGGATTGGCGTGGACCGGACGCCGGGGCTGCGGTCGCCCGCCTCTGCGCGCTCGGTTTTGAAGCCCGGCTGAATTCGAGCGGCATGACCACCCCCGAAGACTGGCGCATCGAGGTCGCCCCGGCCTTGAAGGCGCTGGCGCGAACGCCCGGTCTGGCGATGGTGCGGGGCCTGGTCGTGCGGCTCACGGGGGACGCGCGCCGTTGGCGGGTCGAAGCGGGCGACGGCCGCGTCTGGTTCAGCCCGACGGTGGTGCTGGCCACCGGCGCCGAGCAGCCCATCCCCGGTCTGCCGGACTCTGTCGCTGTCGGTGTGACGGCGGTCACGCCGATCCGCGGCCAGCTGACGTTCGTCGCCATGTCGGCGCCGCTTCGCGTGGTCAGAGGCCCCGGTGTCTATGCCGCACCCTGCGAAGGGGGCGTCGTCATCGGCGCAACCATGGAGCCGGGGCGCCGGGATCTGGAGCCCGATCCGGTCGAAGCGGCGCGTCAGGTCGCCGCCGGTCTGGCGCTGCTGGAGGTGACGGGCGAGGTCGGCCCGACCCGGGTGGGCGTACGTGGCGCGACCGCCGACGGCTTGCCGTTGGCGGGTCCTTCGGGCGAGCCCGGTCTGCACCTGGCCCTGGCCCCCCGTCGGAACGGCTGGCTGGTGGGGCCGCTTGTCGCCCAGGTTACTGCGGACGGGATCGAGGGCAGGCCGCCCACCGCGGACGCCGCCGCCCTCGATCCGCTCAGGTTCGCCTGATCAGCCCTCGGGCAGGTTGAAGCGCAGGTTGATGTTGACCCGCGAGCCTTCCGCCGCGCCGTTGACGGTGCGCGGATTGATGCGGAAGTGGCGCGACAGCCCCTGCGCCGCCCGTCCGAACCCATAACCGCCGGGCGTCTCCTGCGAGACATTGCAGTCCGTCACCCCGCCCGTTGGCAGCACCAGGCAGTTCAGCGACGCCGAACCCGCAACGCCCGCCGTAAGCGCCCGGTCCGGATAGGCCCGCATCATCTGATCGGCCGAGGGCTGACGCGACCAGCTGGGATTGCGGATGACCGCGGGCGGCTCCGGGCGGACGGTCTCGACCGGCCTTGTGTCGGGGACCGGGTCGGTCACGACCGTCGTCGTCGTAATGGTGGTGCTGTTCGTGACGGTTTCGCCCTGGGTTACAGTCACGGTCTCGACATCGGGCGCCGGCGTCGTCGTCTCGTTGACCCGGGTGTTGGGCGGAGTCGGCAGCGGCTTGGGCTCGGGCAGGGGCCTGGGTTCCAGCCGCATCATGGTGACATCGAGTGGAGGCGTCGTGGGCGGCGCCGCCAGGATCGGCATTTCGAAGCGCTGGTAGTACATCGCAGCCCCGAGGCCGAAATGGCCCGCGACGACGATGCCGACGGCGACCCACGTCGCTTTCGAGAATCGGGGCGTCCTGCGTTCGTGGAAGTCGAGGGGGCTCACCAGTCCGGGGCCGCCTGCTGTCTTGATCATCATGGCCGTCTCATCCCTGTCTATCGCCGTCCCCACAGCGTCCCACGATGAAGTTGAGCGCTGACGTCACGGCAAGTTTGGGGCGAGCCTCGCCTTGAAAGCGCCACCGTGGCGGCGCGGCCCCGAAGCTGTGGACGCGTGGGCGGTTGTTAGGATTTGATTAACCACGAACCCCCAGCGTCATGACTCATGAACATCGGAGCGATTCCATCCGCTGGCGGGGTTGAGGCAGCCATTCGGCGCGCCTCGAACGCTACCGGCGTGGACGCCGACTTCCTGGTCCGGACAGCGCGTCGCGAAAGCGCGATGAATCCCTCCGCGCGGGCTCGAACCTCATCCGCGGCGGGCCTGTTCCAGTTCATCGAACAGACCTGGCTGGGGACGGTGAAAGCCCATGGCGCCAAGCATGGTTATGGCCAGTACGCCGATCTGATCTATCGCGGCGGGGATGGACGCTGGCGTGTCGAGGGCTCGGCGCGCAACGTCGTGCTGGACCTGCGGTTCGACCCCCAGGCGGCCTCGACCATGGCGGCGGAGTTGACGGCGTCGAACGCCGCCTATCTCAGGGGCCGGTCCGGGCGCGAGCCGGGCGCCGGAGACCTGTACGCCGCCCATTTCCTCGGTCCGGCGGGCGCTGCCCAGCTGATGGACGCGATGGACCGTCGACCCGGCGCCAGTGCGGCGGCCCTGTTCCCCGAGGCGGCCGCGGCCAACCGCTCCATCTTCAATCGCGACGGTCGACCGGCGACGGTGGCCGAGGTGCACACCAATCTGCAACGCAGCGCCGGAGACGGAGCGCCTGCGTCGGGAGCAGGCTCCTCGTCCGACGCGCCGGACCTGACCGAGCGGGACCGGATGCTGGCGGCGCGGCTGGACCGCCTGAAACAGGACCAGAGCCTGCTGGCCCTGCTGATGGGACAGGACGGCGACGGGAAGAACGGCGGCTTCGGGGGCGCCTTCGCTCCGGAACCGAGCAAGAGCATCTGATCCCGAATCCGGCGATGGTGAACCGCCCGTTAAGGATGGCGGGCCGATGCTGACCGGCAAAGCCTGGACCCGCCCATGACCGCCTACCGAGCCCGCCTGACCGAGATCGACATCCGCCGCCTGATCAAGGCGACCGACGAGGACGAACGGGCCGCAGCGGCCCACAAGCTCTGCCGCAGCATGGACAAGGCGGAACTCCGCGATGAGGACCGCGAGGCAGCGCAGAAGATCCTGCGCATGCTGGCCCAGGACGCCGCCGAGCTGGTCCGGCGCGCGATGGCCGTGACGCTGAAATCGTCGGACCTGATTCCCCGCGACGTCGCCCGCAAGCTGGCGGCCGATGTCGACAGCGTCGCCCTGCCGATAATCAATTTCTCACCGGCCTTCTCGGACGAGGATCTGATCGAGATCGTTCAGGCTGGATCGCCGCTCCGTCAGGTCGCGGTGGCCGGTCGGCCCGACGTCGGCCGCGACGTGGCGACGGTTCTGGCCGAGGTGGGATGCGAACAGGCCGTGCGCACCCTGGCCGCCAACGACAACGCTGATGTCGCCGAGGCCGCGCTGGAGCGCTGCATCGACCGCTTCGGAACCTCACCCGAGATCGTCGCCGCCATCGCCTACCGTCAGGTGTTGCCGTTGTCCGTGACAGAGCGGCTGGTCGAACTGGCCTCCGAAGCCGTCCGCGAGCATCTGGTCACCCGTCATGCGGTAGCCCCGGAGACCGCGATCCGCCTCGCGGCCTTCGCCCGCGAGCGCGCCACCGTGGATCTGGTCGACCAGGCCTCAAGCCAGGCCGACCTGCCGCAGTTTGTCGCCAAGCTGAACGCGCGCCGGGTCTTGACCGCCTCGCTGTTGCTGAGAGCGCTGGCGCGAGGACAGATGGCCCTGTTCGAACACGGTGTGGCAGAGCTGGCCGGGACGCCGCACGCGCGGGCCTGGCTGATGATCCACGACGCCGGTCCGCTGGGGCTGAAGGCCATCTATGATCGTGCGGGTCTTCCGCCGCGTCTGTTCCAGGCCTATCGCGCGGGCGTCGACACGTGGCGCACGCTTCAAGCCGAAGGCGCGGACACCTCAGGCGACGCCTTCCGGCAACAGATGCTGGAACGTTTTCTGACCCAACGCCCGAACGCGCCGCGCGAGGATCTGGCCTATCTGATGGAACGGCTGGACCACGATCCACTGCCTGCCAAGGCCCAGGTCAGCGTCGCCGCCTGACAGCAAGACGCCCGCCGGAGGCGGGCGTCGGCTTCGATGGGGTGACGGCTCCAGCTCAGGCCCGGTGGTCTGCGACCCGCGCTTCCAGCGTTTCGGCCAGGATCTTCCCGACGGGATGATCGTCGGTCTGGATTTCGTCGCGGACGACGGCCTTGATGGCGTCGATATGGGCGTCCAGCAGCACGATCGGGGCGGCCATGCGCTTGGCGGGATCGTCCATCATCTTGCAAAGCGAGCCGGCAAGGCGGGTAACCAGCGGATACTGGTAGGTGGTGCCCAGGCCCTTCAGGTCATGGGCGCGGAAATAGAGCGCCTCGGCGGTCGCGGCGTTGTAGCCGGACGTGCGAATGTCGGCCTGAGCCTTGTCCAGCTTGACGATCTCGTCCTGCAGCCATTGTCCGAACTGCGAGGACATCGCCAGCAAGGCCTGCTCGGCCTTGGCGATGGCATTGGCGTCGATGCCCCCAAAGCCTCCGCCGACCTTCATTCGAAGGGTGTTGGGCGGGCGGATTACCTGGGCCGGGTTGCTCACGGCGGACTCCTGCGGACGGACTGGAGCAACCCTCGCACTCACGTCATTAAAAAGCGGTGCATGTCGTCAGGACGCGAATTGCTCCGCCAGAACCCGCTCCTCGAACGACTTGCCGGCGTCGAACAGCATGGTCAGGGCAATGTCGCGGCGTTCACGGACCTCGACGCGGGCGACCCGCCGGATCTCGAGATCGTCGGCTGTGGCGCTGACTGGCCGCTTGTCGGGCTCCAGCACCTCGAAACAGACCTTTGACTGGTGCGGCAGCAGGGCGCCGCGCCAACGCCGCGGCCGAAAGGCGCTGATGGGGGTCAGGGCCAGCACCCGGGAGTCGAGGGGAATGATGGGGCCGTGCGCAGACAGGTTGTAGGCGGTCGACCCGGCGGCCGTGGCCAACATGCAGCCGTCGCACGACAGCTCCTCAAGCCGGACGCGGCCGTCGACCGTAATCCGCAGCTTGGCGCTCTGGCGGGTCTGGCGCAGCAGCGAGACCTCATTGATCGCCACGCCGCTGTGCGCCTGTCCAGCCTCGGTCCAGGCGTCCATCTGCAGGGGGTGGATCACGGCGCGTCCGGCGCCTGCCAGCCGCTCAAGCAAACCCTCTTCCTCGAAATCGTTCATCAGGAAGCCGACCGAGCCGCGGTTCATGCCGAACACCGGGGTTCGCTGATCCATGACCGTATGGAGCGTCTCCAGCATGAAGCCATCGCCGCCGAGCGCGACAATGACCTGGGCGTCGATGGGTTCGACCGAGCCATAGCGCGCCGACAGCCGATCACGCGCGGCTTGCGCCTCGGGCCGGTCCGAGGCGGCGAAGGCTATGCGGATGGGGGCCGGCGCAGGTTCGGTCACGAATGCACGCAAGCCGAGCCGGGCGGCGAAGTCAAACGGCGGTTTGCAGTTCGCCTTGATCGGCGCCGATCAGAACCTTGAAAGCGCGCGCCGCAGAGCTCTGTGACAGGGCTCCCCGCAGCCAGACTGGCTCCCCCAGATCGCCGGGAAGAGACTCATTGAGCTTGCGCAGTTCGATCAGCAGCGTCGGGAATACGGCCCGATCGATCCCGACTGCGGCGCAGGCGTAATAGAGGGCTTCCGGAGTCGGCGCCGACAGAGCCGTACGCACCTGACCGACAGCGAACCCGCCCAGGGCCGACAGGCCGTGGGCGAAGAGGCTCAACCGCTTTTCGCGGACAGCGCGGATCAGCAGGCCGGCGCGCAGTTGCCCGGCGGATTGCAACTTGTCGATCAGGCGCCGCTCCATCTCATCGCGGTCGCCCTGATCCACCGGATTCTCTTCAGCCAAGGTGGGGCGCACGATCCCCTCCACCGCGTCATACACTGCGGCCCCCAATGCCTGCTCATCGACGTTAAAGCGGGCGGCGATCGATTGGCGCAACGCCGCACCGACCCATTGGTACAGCTGTTCGGCCAAGGCCTTGGTCAGCAGGGGATGCCGGATGAGCGGCCCCCGCAGGGCGGCGATGCGACGGGAATGTTCAACCAGCCGCCGCACGCCCTCGGCGCTGATGTCGGCGGTGCGGTTGGTGGTGAGGGCCATGAGCACGGCCGGTTCGGCCTGGTCGATCACAGCGTCCGCCACCCGGCCGCTGATTTGGGGCCGGCGCGCGACGGCGATCTGGTGTTCCAGCGACGCCTCGATCAGCACACGTAAAAGGTCTTCATCCTGCAGTATCGGGCAGGACTCGAGGATGGGTCGGGCGATCTCGATCTCATCGAGCGCCAGAACGTTCACCAGGGCCGCTGGGGCCCATTCCGCGTGAGCCAGTTTCTCCGACAGCACCTTGCGCACCTCGCGCTCGGCCTGGCGGGCGAGGGTCAGGAATATTTCGCTGAGTACCGGAGACAACTCGCCCGATGGAGGACAGGCGTCGCACAGCGCCACAACGCCCAGCAGCAGGCGTTGGCGGCCTTCTGTGGTGGAGTTGTGGGCCAGGGCCAACAGGTCGCTGGGCCGGGGCGCGGCGCCGGCGGTGCGACTGGCGGGCGAGAGTTGGACGAGAACCACAGGCGTCTCCGGCGCGCCGAGGATGGGTCAGTTGGGCCGAGCCTAGGCCGGGGCCACTAAGACGCAGTTAACGGAAGCTGAATCTTGACGGCGGCTCCGCACGGCGCGAGCGTGCGCGGCCAAGTAGAAAAAGGACCGAGACCATGGCCGACGGCGCCGCTGTTTCCCTGAAGTCCAGGGTGTCCGAGGCGGAATGGACCGCCCGCGTCGAGCTGGCGGCCCTGTACCGTCTGGTGGCGCTGCACGGGTGGGACGACATGATCTTCACCCATATCTCGGCTCGCGTGCCGGGACCCGAGCATCATTTTCTGATCAACCCCTACGGCTGGTATTTCGAGGAGATGACGGCGTCCTGCCTGGTCAAGGTCGATCTGGTTGGAAACGTCGTCCAGGACACCACCAGCTTCATCAATCCGGCGGGCTTCACCATCCATTCGGCGATCCACGCCGCCCGGGAGGACGCCCATTTCGTCATCCACCTGCACACGGTGGCCGGCGTCGGCGTGGCGGCGCAGACGGAAGGCCTGCTGCCCATCGGCCAGAACGCCTGCCTGCTTCAACATCAGGTCGCCTATCACGGTTATGAGGGGCTGGCGCTGAACCACGATGAGCGGGAGCGGTTGGTCGCCGATCTGGGCGACAAGCCGCTGATGCTGCTGCGCAATCACGGCACACTGGCGGTGGGGCAGACGGCGGCGGCGGCCTGGGTCGCCATGTTCTTCCTTGAACGGGCCTGCGCCCAGCAGGTGGCGGCCCTGTCGGGCGGGCGCGAGCATGTGCTTTTCGCGCCGGTCGCGGCCCAGGCGGAAACGAAGGAGCAGGGCCGGGGCATCGGTTTTATCTCCTCCCTAGCCTGGCCGGGCGCATTGCGAATGCTCGACCGGAAATCGCCGGGCTACGACGTTTGAAGCTCGCCGGCGGTCTTCTGGTCGTGATGGCCTTGCTGGCGGGCGCGGGACCCGCCGTGGCCGGTCCTTGGACACAGGCCAGGGGACAGGGTCAGCTGATCGTCAAATACGAGGATATGAGAGCCGACCGGGGTTTTGATCCAGACGGTTCGCTCGCTGACCTGCCGGCCGAGCGCCGCGACAGGGTCGCCGGGGTGTTCGCGGAGTATGGCGTCACGGACCGGTTGACGGTGCAGTTCAAGGGCGACTGGCAGTCGGGAGAAGACGCCTTTGTCGACTACGATGGCCGGGGACCTATCGAGATCGGCGTGACCTGGCAGGTGTGGCGCGGCGAGCGCGCGGCGGCGAGCCTGTACGCCGGCTATGCCGACGGCGGTGAGGGGCGGAACGCCGGCTATGCGGCGCCCGGCGTCGGCGAGAGCGACTGGGAGGTGCGGGCCTCTGTCGGTCGCTCATTCGGCGGCTCAGGGCGTTGGGGTCCCAGCGGGTCCTTCATCGACCTGCAGGCGGCGCGGCGAATGAGGCAGGGCCTTCCGGACGAAACGCGGATCGACGCGACCGCGGGGGCGCATCTCAACGAAGACTGGATGCTGCTGGCGCAGGCTTTCGGAGGGCAGGCGGATGATGGCGGCCCCCGCTGGCTATCCGTCGAGGCATCGGTCGTGCGGGATTTCGGCGATTGGAGTCTCCAAGCGGGCTGGCGGCAGGCCGTTGCGGGCCGCGAAACCCCTGAAAGCGGCGGCCCGGTCGTAGCCATCTGGAAGCGGTTCTGAGCGCGACATTGAGGCGCGCCTTTTCGCGACGGAAACAGGAACAGACTCCGTTACAAGGCTACAGTTGCGTCGACGGCGTGATCCGCCAGGTCGGCTCGTCCCCTCACCAGAAAGCCTCCCGCGTGATCAAACGCCACTTCTTCCTCGTCGCCGCTGCTGTTCTGCTGGGCCTGATGATCGTGGCGGTCGTCCTGCGGATGGCCTTCGCCGGCGATGAGAAGGCCGGCGGCGGTCCGGGCGGACAGGGCGGGCGCGGTGGCCCCGGCGGCGGGCGCGGTCAGACTGTTTCCGAAGCGGTCATCGGCGCGCGGTCTTTCACCGACGAGATTCGGGTGCTGGGCGTGGCGCGAGGCCGTCGGTCGGTCAACATCACCTCCTCGACCAGCGAGCTGATCACCCGCGTCCTGTTCACCGACGGCCAACGGGTTTCTGCGGGAACGCCCCTGGTCGAACTTCAGGCGCGTGAGGAGGACGCCGGCATTATCGAGGCGAGGGCCCAGGTGGCCCAGGCCCAGCGCCAGTTTGATCGTTACAAGACCCTGGCCGACCGGGGCATTGCGCCGCGCGTGACCGCCGAGGACGCCGAGACTGCGCTGGCGACGGCCCGGGCCTCGCTGACCGCGGCCCAGGCGCGCCGGGGCGACCGGCTGATCCGGGCGCCTTTCGCGGGCGTGCTGGGGCTCAGCTCGGTGACGGCCGGCACCCTGGTCAATCCGGGCGGCGTCATCACCACCCTGGACGACATCGATGTCGTGCGCGTCGATTTCCCCGTGCCGGAACGCTATCTGGGGGTGCTGCGCGCGGGCACGGCCATACGGGCCACGATCGACGCCTATGGGGATGAAGCCTTCGGGGGCCGGATCGCCCTGATCGACACCCGCATCAACGAACAGACCCGGGCCGTCACCGCACGTGCGGAGATTCCCAATCCGGGCGCCCGCATTCGCCCGGGCATGGCCGTGCGGGTCGCTGTCCAGCAAGGCCAGCGCACAGCGCCGGCCGCGCCGGAAGCGGCCGTCCAGTATGAGGGCGACGGCGCCTTCGTCTATCGCATCGCCCGCGGAGAGCGGGGCTCGACCGCCCAACGGGTCGAAGTTGAAACTGGATCTGTCGAGGGCGGGTTCGTCGAAATCCTGTCCGGACTGAACGTCGGCGAGCGCATCGTCGGTTCTGGCCTGAACCGCATTCAGCCGGGGGCGCCCGTTCGCGTCGCCGGCCGGGGAGGCGGTCAAGGGGGTGGTCAGGGCGGCCGTCGCCCGATCGGCGCCGCGGCCCCATCGCAGGGCGCCGCCCGATGATGCTGTCCGACGTCGCTGTCCGCCGCCCGGTGCTCGCGGCCGTCGCAGCGATCGTGTTGTGCGTGATCGGCGCGGCGGCCTTCTTCTTCCTGCCGGTGCGCGAACTGCCCGATGTGGACCCGCCGATCGTATCGGTCAGCACCAGTTATGCCGGCGCCTCGGCCGAAGTCATCGAGAGCCGGATCACCGAGCCGATCGAACAGCAGATCGCCGGCATCCAGGGCGTCGAGCGGATCAACTCTTCGAGCCGAGACGGCCGCTCGAACGTCTCGATCGAGTTCTCGCTGGACCGCAACATCGACGACGCGGCCAATGACGTGCGCGACCGCGTCTCGCGTGTCGTCGGCCGCCTGCCGGACCAGGCCCAGCCGCCGGAAGTGTCCAAGGCCGACACCGACAGTCAGCCGATCATGATCCTGTTCCTGCGCTCCACGGCCATGAACCGGCTGGAGCTGACGGACTATGCCGACCGCTATCTGATTGATCGCCTCGCGACCGTGCCGGGCGTGGCCCAGGTGCAGATCTATGGCGAGCAGCGCTACGCCATGCGCATCTGGCTGGACGCCGCCGCGCTCGCCGCACGCGGCCTGACCGTCACCGACGTCGAGTCCGCTCTGACGGCCCAGAATGTCGAACTCCCCGCCGGTCAGCTGGAGTCGGGCCAGAAGGACTACACCGTCCGCGTCGCCCGCACCTATGCCCGGGCCGAGGACTTCCGCCAGCTGCCCATCGGCACGCGGGGCTCGGGAACCGCCGCCGCCGCCCAGACCGGCAGCGCCACCGCCCTGCCCAGCGGCGCGTCCGGCGCCATCCAGGGCCAGTCCGGCTATGTCACGCGGCTGGGCGACATCGCCCGCATCGTCGAGGCCCCGGCCGAGGATCGCCGCCTGTTCCGCGGCAATGGACAGGACCAGATCGGCCTGGCCGTCACCCGTCAGGCCCAGTCCAACGACCTCGCCATCTCGGAAGGCGTCGAGGCGATGCTGGAAGAGGTGCGTCCCAGCCTGCCCGAAGGCACGGAACTGGTCGTCGGGTCGGACAACTCGGTCTTCACCTCGCACGCTATCGAGGAGGTCTGGATCACCATCGGCATCTCCCTGGCTCTGGTGGCCCTGGTGAATTTCATCTTCCTGGGCAGTCTGCGGGCGGCCTTCATTCCGTCGATCGTGGCGCCGATCTGCCTGCTGTCGACCTTCATCGTCCTGGCCCCGTTGGGCTTCTCACTGAACCTGCTGACGTTGCTCGCCCTGGTGCTGGCCATCGGTCTCGTCGTCGATGACGCCATTGTGGTGACCGAGAACATCCAGCGCCGTCTGGATCACGGCGAACCGCCGTTGGTGGCGGCCGAGCGCGGCGCCCGTCAGGTGTTCTTCGCCGTTGTGGCGACCACGGTGGTGCTGCTGGCGGTATTCGCGCCGCTGCTGTTCCTGCCCGGCTATGTCGGTCGGCTGTTCGTCGAGCTGGCGGCGGCGATCGCCGCGGCCGTGGCCTTCTCGGCCTTTCTGGCTCTCACCCTGTCTCCCATGCTGGCCTCGCGCATCCTGCGGCCTGCAAGCAGCAGCGGATGGGTCGCCCGCAGGGTCGACCGTGCCATGGAGGCGCTGCGCAACTCCTATCAGAACTCGCTGCAGGCCCTGTTGGGCAAGCGGATCGCCGTCGTGGGCGTATCAGTGCTGATCCTCGCCGTCGCGGGCGGGGCCGCGCTGATGTTCCTGACGCTGCCGAATGAACTGGTGCCGGCGGAAGACCGCGGCCGGGTGCAGATCCGGGTCCAGGGGCCGGAAGGCGCGGGCTTCGACTACACCCGCAACATCATGATGGGGATCGAGCCGATCCTCGCCGAGTACAAGGCCAGCGGCGAGGCGAACAGCTATCTGATTTCCGCCCCCGGGTTCGGCGGCGGCAGCTTCAACTCGGGCAACGGCAGCCTGATCCTCAGCGACTGGTCCGAGCGCGACCGTGCGGCGGACGAGATCGCCCAGGAACTGAACGGCAAGCTGCGCGGCCAGACCGACGCCCAGGTCAACGCCTCGGTCCCCGGCGCCTTCCAGCGCGGCGGCGGCAACTCAAACTCGATCGAGATGGTCGTGACGG
>JALYPS010000364.1 GCA_030856285.1 Pseudomonadota bacterium | reverse complement strand
CTCGGCCCCAAGGCCGAGAAGGACGGCACGCTGCTGGACAACCCGCAGAACGAGGAAGAGGAAGCCCTCTACAAGGTGATGAAGCGCTATATCGCCGAGAAGCCCGGCTTCTACTCCGCGATCCGCGACGCCATCGGCGGCGTGTCGGAAGAGACCACCACGGGCGTTCACCGCCTGTACGAAATGGCCAAGAAGGGCGACCTGCCGTTCCCCGCCATCAACGTCAACGACAGCGTCACCAAGTCCAAGTTCGGCAACCTGTACGGCTGCCGTGAATCGCTCGTCGACGCGATCCGCCGCGGCACCGACGTCATGCTGTCGGGCAAGGTCGCCGTGGTCTGCGGCTATGGCGACGTGGGCAAGGGCTCGGCCGCCTCCCTCCGCCAGGGCGGCGCCCGGGTGAAGGTCACCGAAGTCGATCCGATCTGCGCCCTGCAGGCCGCGATGGAAGGCTATGAGGTCGTCACCGTCGAGGACGTGGCCGGCGAGGCCGACATCTTTGTCACCGCCACGGGCAACAAGGACGTCCTGACCGTCGACCACATGCGGGCGATGAAAAACAACGCCATCGTCTGCAACATCGGCCACTTCGACTCGGAGATTCAGGTCGCGGGCCTGAAGAACTTCAAGTGGGACGAGATCAAGCCGCAGGTGCACCACATCGAGTTCCCGGACGGCAAGAAGATCATCCTGCTGTCGGAAGGCCGTCTGGTGAACCTGGGCAACGCCACGGGCCACCCGTCGTTCGTGATGAGCGCCAGCTTCACCAACCAGACGCTGGCCCAGATCGAACTGTGGACCAACGCCAAGTCGTACGACAACCAGGTCTACGTCCTGCCCAAACACCTCGATGAGAAGGTCGCCACGCTGCACCTGGCCAAGCTGGGCGCCAAGCTGACGACCCTGTCGAAGGAACAGGCCGACTATATCTCGGTCCCGACCAGCGGCCCGTTCAAGCCGGATCACTACCGCTACTAGGCCACGGCTGGCCCTGGAAACTGAAAGGGGCCGGCGCCGTATCGACGCTGGCCCTTTTTGCTGCGCTTTCGATCATGGCGCACTGCGGCGGCAGGGACTCTGGCTTCGTAGGGACGCGCCGCCTAGATTGCCGCCATGGGCGACATCATCAACATCCTCATCCTCGTTGCGATCCTGGCGGTGACCGTCACCCTGGGGTTCGGCATCTATTCGCTCCACAAGGGCGGAGACGCGGACCGTTCGCGCTCCAACAAGCTGATGCGGCTAAGGGTGGGGCTGCAGGCCGTGGCGATCGTGCTGCTGTGTGTCGGCATGTGGTGGAAGACCACGCAGGGCGGCTAGGGAACGGATCGCATGGTCGTGCTCAACCGCATCTATACGAAGACCGGCGACGGCGGTCAGACGCGGCTGGCGTCAGGCGCGACGGTGTCCAAGAGCGACCGCCGGGTCGAGGCCTACGGGGCCGTGGACGAGCTGAACAGCATCCTGGGCGTCGCCCGGCTTCATTCCGGCCAGAACGACCGCATCGACGCCATGCTCGGCCGCATCCAGAACGAGCTGTTCGACCTCGGCGCCGATCTCGCCACGCCGCTGGAGCCCGCGCCGAAATGGGAGGCGCTGCGCATTCTCGACAGCCAGGTCGAACGGCTGGAGACCGAGATCGACTGGATGAACGAGAGCCTGAAGGAACTGGACAGCTTCATCCTGCCCGGCGGTTCAGCGCTTTCCGCGCACCTGCATCTCGCCCGCACGGTGGCGCGCAGGGCCGAGCGCGAGGCCGTGCGACTGATCGAAGCGGGCGAGGCGGTGACGCCGGCGTCGATCCGCTATCTGAACCGGCTGTCCGACCATCTGTTCGTCGCCGCCCGTCGGGCCAACGCCAACGGGGCCGACGACGTGAAGTGGAAGCCGGGCGCGACGCGCTAGGCTACTGCGCCGCCAGGGCTGCGCGCTGGCGGTCGGCGTCGGCGTCGCGCGCCTGTTGTTCCGCCGCCAATTGATCCTCGATGGCCACCAGTTCGCGGTTCTTTTCGGCAGAGGCGGCGGCGCGTTGGCCCGGCAGCGGCCGGCCGGTGATCTCGGCGATGGAGATCGGCTGGGCGCAGACCCGCGCTTCGGGATCCCACCACTGGCCACCGTTCTCGCAGCGATCGCCCGGAGCGATGACCAGGGCCTGCCAGGCGAACATCGCCCCGACCAGCACGGCGAAGGTCGTCAGGAACAGGACGCTGAGTCGTTTCATGGTCAGGAGGCGATGCATGGAGGCGTTCCGAGACTGGGCGACGCGGACGTTTCCGTCCGTTGACGCGGCGTTACGTTGACAGGCCGGGTGAGGCGTACCATTCCCTCACCCAACATTCCGGCGCTTTCGTGGATAGCACAATGAAGGTTCTCGTCCCCGTCAAACGGGTGATCGACTACAACGTCAAGGCTCGCGTCAAGGCGGACCAGACCGGCGTCGATCTCGCCAACGTCAAGATGAGCATGAATCCGTTCGACGAGATCGCCGTCGAGGAGGCCGTGCGCATGAAGGAGGGCAAGGAGCACCACGCCGCCGGGA
>JALYPS010000363.1 GCA_030856285.1 Pseudomonadota bacterium | reverse complement strand
AGTGTAGGGCGTCGGCGCCGCCACGACTTCGCAACCGCGGGCGGTCAGGGCGTTCGACAGGGCGATGAAATGCCGGTCGGGCTTGCCCGCGGCCAGTACGCGCAATGGCGTGGCGTCGAGGTCGGCGTGGCCGAAGTATCCGCCGGGGAATCACCCGCGACGGTGCTGGAGCGGGCCTCAAGGGATGTTCGCGTCTCCGCCTGATCGGTATTTGACAAACCATTTTGTCTAATGCAACTTCGAGCCATGACGGCCCGCCCTTCCGCCCTGCTCGACGATCTGGACACAGCCCTGCTGGCGCTGGCGCCCATCCGCCGCCGCATTCTGACCGCCCTGACCGAGCCGGCCTCGGCCTCCGGTCTCGCGACACAGCTGGGGCTGCCGCGTCAGAACATCGGCTATCACCTCAATGCGCTCGAGGCCGCGGGTCTCGTGCAATTGGCTGGAGAGCGCCGCAAGCGCGGCTTCACCGAACGGCTGTTCGTCGCGGCGCAGAACTATGTCTTCGACCCCGGCATGATGCAGGCCCCACCCGATCCCGACGCCGTCGAGGCGCAGGACCGTCACGCCGCCGACCATCTGATCACCACCGCCTCGACCATGGTTCGCGATGTCGCCCGCATGCGCCAGGACGCGGCCGCCGAAGGCTCGCGCCTGCTGACGCTGACGGTGGAGGCCGACGTCGCCTTCGCCGCCCCCGCCGATTTCGACGCCTTCACGGAAGAGGTCAGCGCCGCCGTCGCCGCCGTCGCCCGCAAATACGCCGCACCGTCGGGTCGCCGCTATCGCCTTACCGCCGTCGCCCATCCCGCCGTCGCCAAATCCGCTCCAGCCAGGAACTGAACGCCATGACCGAAGCCGTCGACCAGCCCATGGAGGACCACGTCCTCGTCGAGGTCACCGTCCCCGCCCCCGCCGATGCGGTCTGGGCGGCGCTACGCGACCCGGAGAAGATCAAGGACTGGTTCGGCTGGGAGACCGACGGCCTGAAGGACGAGATCGACTTCATCTTCGTCACCCACGCCAGCGCCGACGAGGAAAATCGGGTGGTCAGCTTCGTGGGCGTCAATGACCGCTACGAAGTCGTGGCGACCGGCGACACGACCAGCCTCGTCCGGGTGGTGCGCTCCGCCCCCGTGGGCGACTGGTCCGACGTCTTCGACGGCATGATCGAGGGCTGGATCTCCTTCACCTGGCAGTTGGCCTTCGCCTTCGCCCGCCATCCCGGCCAGACGCGCCGGACCCTGTTCTTCTCCGGCCCTCCGCGCGAGGACAGGCTCGCCCGATCGCTGCTCGGCCTCGACGCCGCCCCGGCCTCCGGCGAGCGCTGGTCCATGCCGCTGGGACCGGATGCCGAGGCCGCGGGCGAGGTCTGGTTCCTCGCGCGCCACCAGATCGGCGTCACGGTCGACGCCTGGGGCGACGGCCTGCTGGTGGTGCTGGACCAGCCGCCGAACGACAAACGCCCGCGCGGCACGACCATGCTGACCCTGACCACCTACGGCCTGAGCGAGGCCGCCCTAGCCGAACTGCAGAGCCGGTGGCAGGGATGGTGGGATGAGCGGTTCGAAACCGTGGCTCCCGGCTGCGATTGACGGGCGCCGATCAAGCCTCCCGGCGTCCGCCTGCGAACGTCATTCCCACTCGATCGTCCCCGGCGGCTTGGACGTGACGTCATAGACCACCCGGTTCACGCCCCGCACCTCATTGACGATCCGGGTGGCGCAGCGGCCCAGAACGTCCCACGGAAACTCGAAGAAGTCCGCCGTCATGCCGTCCGTCGAGGTGACGGCGCGCAGCGCGAGAACCTTCTCGTATGTCCGGGCGTCGCCCATGACGCCGACGGTCTTGACCGGCAGCAGGACGGCGAAGGCCTGCCAGATGCTGTCGTAGAGGCCGGCCTTGCGGATTTCGTCCAGATAGATGGCGTCGGCCTGTTGCAGGGTCTCGACCGCTTCGGGCGTGATCTCGCCAGGGATGCGGATGGCCAGACCCGGCCCCGGAAAGGGATGGCGTCCGACGAAGGCGTCGGTCAGGCCCAGTTCGCGGCCCAGGGCGCGGACCTCGTCCTTGAACAGTTCGCGCAGGGGCTCGACCAGCTTCAGCTTCATGAAGTCGGGCAGGCCGCCGACGTTGTGATGGCTCTTGATGACGTGGGCCTTGCCGCTCGATGACGACACGCTTTCGATGACGTCGGGATAAAGGGTGCCCTGGGCGAGAAATTCGGCGCCCTCGATCTTGGCGGCCTCGCGATCGAAGATCTCGATGAAGACCCGGCCGATCGTCTTGCGCTTGGTCTCCGGGTCCGACTGGCCCGCCAGCGCGCCGAGAAATTCCCTCGACGCATCAACATGGATCAGGGGAATGTTGTAGTGCTCGCGGAACAGGGTCGTGACCTGTTTCGCCTCGTCTTTCCGCAGCAGCCCGGTGTCGACGAAGACGCAGGTCAGCTGGTCGCCGATCGCCTCGTGGATCAGCACAGCGGCCACCGATGAATCGACGCCGCCCGACAGACCGCAGACGACCTTGGCCGATCCCACCTGTTCGCGGATCTGGGCGATCTTCTCGTCGCGATAGGCCGCCATGGTCCAGTCGCCGGACAGGCCGGCGATGCCATGGGTGAAATTCTTCA
This sequence comes from Pseudomonadota bacterium, assembly GCA_030856285.1. GTDB lineage: Bacteria > Pseudomonadota > Alphaproteobacteria > Caulobacterales > Caulobacteraceae > Brevundimonas. The sequence continues at coordinate 7,493 of JALYPS010000363.1, read as the reverse complement.
GCATCGTCGCCCCGCGCGGGGTGTGCATCACTTCCGGGTGGAACTGGACGCCATAGAAGCGGCGCGTCTCATCCGCGATCACGGCATAGGGTGACCCGGGCGAGGAGGCGACGACCTCGAAACCGGCCGGGATGGCGACGATCTTGTCCCCGTGGCTCATCCAGACCGTCTCGTCCTCGCCGACCGGAGCCAGTTCGGCCAGCAGGGGCGAGGTCTTCTCGACAGTGATCTCGGCGCGGCCGAACTCGCGGGTGTGGCCGCCCTCGACCTTGCCGCCCAGCTGTTCGCACATGGTCATCTCGCCGTAGCAGATGCCCAGCACGGGCACGCCGGCCTCGAACACGCCCTGCGGCGCGCGCGGGCTGCCCGCCTCGTGCACACTCTCGGGCCCGCCCGACAGGATGATCGCCTGCGGCTTCATGGCCGCCAGCGCGGCCTCGGCCTTCGCGTAGGGATGAATTTCACAATAGACGCTCGCCTCGCGCAGGCGCCGCGCGATCAACTGGGTGACCTGGCTGCCGAAATCGACGATCAGGACCTTCTGGTGATCAGCGGGGGCGGTCATGCGGGCTCCGTGAGAACAGGCGAGAAATGGTCATGCAGCAGGTCGAGGGCCTCGGCCAGCCGGAGATCGATCTCGGCGAGGGCGTCGGTCCAGTGGGAGAGTTGGGACAGATCGGTGCGGCCGTCCGAAACGCCGCGCAGGCCGATCACCGGCACGCCGAAACGGGCGGCGGCGCGGACGACGGCGAAGGTCTCCATGTCGACCATGTCGGCCTCGACGGCGTCATAGGCCGCGCCGGAGACCACGCTCGCTCCCGTGGCCAATCGGGCGGTGGGCAGACTCGCCGGACCATCGGCCATCAGCAGGACAGCAGGAAGGCGCGGGTACGGCGTCTCACCCTTCGGAAAGCCCAAGGCGCTGGCGTCCATGTCGCGGTAGCTGACCTCGGTCACCCGGTAGATGCGCGCGTGGTCGAGCGTCCGCGAGCCCGCCGAGCCCAGCGAGATGACGACGTCGGGCAGCGCGCCCCCGGTCTTCAACTCAGCCAGCGCCTGCGCAACGCCGGCCGCGGCCTCGACCGGGCCGACGCCCGTGATCAGAGGGTGGATGCGGCTGCGCAGGGCCGGGCCGTATTCGGGCGCGGCGGCCATGACGCAGAGGGCGGTCTTCGGACCGAAACTGGAAAGGGTCCAGTCCCGGCTCACGCCCGCCGCTCGTAGAGGGCCACGAAGAAGCCATCGGTGCCGGTCGAGGCCGGCGAAAGGCGCAGGCGGCCGCCAGTCGCCGCCTCGGCCAGACGGGTCCGCGCCGCATCGGTCAGGGCGACGGAGGCGAGAGCATCCGCGACCGGGAGCGGCTGGAAGCCATTGTTGGCCGCCTCGAAGGCGTCAGCGACGGCCTCGTTCTCACGGGTCAGGACCGAACAGGTGACATAGGCCAGCCGTCCGCCCGGCTTCACCAGCGCGGCGGCCTGACCGAGGATGCGCAGCTGCAAGGCGTTCAGCCGCTCGATCTCGTCGGCCTTCAGCCGCCAGGCGTCCTCGGGACGGCGGCGCCAGGCGCCCGAGCCGCTGCAGGGCGCGTCGACGAAGACCAGATCGGCCTTGCCGTTGAACTCCTCCACCCCGCCGCCGTTCTGGCCGATCAGCCGCAGGTCGGCGGCGACGCCGGCGCGGGCGAGGCGCGGGCGGATGTTGTCGAGCCGCTTCTGCACCACGTCGCAGGCGATCAGACGCATGGGCGCGGCCGCCGGGGCGGACTTCGCCGCCGCCAATTCGTCAGCGCCGGTCGGCGACCAGCCGGCCGGGCTGGGCACCGCGACCCGGGTCGGATCAGCCGCGGGTAGACCCTGCACCGCCAGCGCCAGCGTCTTGCCGCCTCCGCCCGCGCAATAGTCGACGACGATGCTGTCCGGCGTGAATGACAGGCCGGCGCCCGCGACCCAGGCGGTGAGCTGGCTGCCCTCGTCCTGGATTTCGACGCGGCCGGCGTTGAAGGCGTCCAGCGCCTGCACGTTGGGCGCGGGCTCGGAGGGCAGGCGCAGGCCGACGGCGGACCACGGCGTGCGCCCGGGCGTCAGGCCGGCCGCCTTCAGTTCGGCCCGGGCGGCCTCGACCGTAGTGCGGGCCGTGTTGACCCGGAGGTCCACGGGCGCGCGCGCCATCAAGCCCGACGCCTCATCCGACCATTTGTCGCCAAAGGTCGCTTTCATGTCCTCGATCACGAAGGCCGGCAGGTCGGTCGCGGTCTCGGGCAGGTCGCCCTCCCCCGCCGCGATCCGGGCGCGCTCCTGTTTCGACAGCGGGCGGGGACCGTAGCCCTCGCCCGAGTGCAGCGCCTCGCTCTCTTCCAGCGCGAGCTTGTCGAGGAAGGCGAGCGAGCCGACGACCAGCGCCCGGCCGTCCTCACGCCCGCCCATGGCGGCGACCAGCCGGCCGCGGGCGCGCAGCACCTGATAGACTCGCTCGGCGACCGCGCGGCGGTCGCCGGACCCCGCATAGCGGTTGGCGGCGCCCCAGGCCTTGATCACCACCTCGGCGGGGGCGCGGCCCTGGGCGATGCTGTCCAGAACGGAGGCGGCGGCGGCGAGACGGGCGGCTGGGGTCAATGCGGGCTTTCAGACGAAAAGGGCGACGATCACCATGACCAGCCCGGCCAGGGCGCCGAGCCATGCAAGGGTGCGGACATAGGGTGTGCCGAGGGCGTAGAGCGGCAGATAGATCAGCCGCCCGAAGAAATAGAGGTGCGTGCCAATGAAGGTGAGTTGGCCGTCCTTACCGGCGATATGCGCCATGATCACGGCGGCGGCGAAGATCGGCAGGGTTTCGAACAGATTGGCCTGGGCGCGGATCAGTCGACCGGCCAGCTTGCCCGGCGGCGGCGCCTCTCCGTCGCGGGGGCCGGCGTTCCACTTCACGCCAAGCTCGGCGGTGCGTGCGGCGCCCGCCCAGCCGATCTGGACGATCGCCAGAATGAGCGTGAAGGCCAGCATGATGAATTCAGGCGTCATATCCATGGCGTGAGCCTCCCCGCTCATCCCTGTCGATAGTTGGGCGCTTCGCGCGTGATCATCACGTCATGGACGTGGCTCTCACGCAGGCCGGCGCCGGTGATGCGCACGAAGCGCGCGCGTTCCTGCAGATCGGCGATGGTCGCGGCGCCGACATAGCCCATGGCCGCCCGCAGGCCGCCGACCATCTGGTGCAGCACCGGGGCGATCGGCCCCTTGTACGGCGTCTGGCCCTCGATGCCCTCGGGCACCAGCTTCTGGGTATCTTCGACTTCCTTCTGGAAATAACGGTCGGCCGAGCCGGCCCCCATGGCCCCGACCGAGCCCATTCCGCGGTACGATTTGTAGGACCGGCCCTGGTAGAGGAAGACCTCGCCGGGGCTTTCGTCCGTGCCGGCGAACATCGAGCCCATCATGGCGCAGGAAGCTCCGGCCGCGATGGCCTTGGCCAGATCGCCCGAATATTTGATCCCGCCGTCGGCGATGACCGGCGCGCCGGACTCCTTCGCGGCCCGGACGGCTTCCATGATGGCGGTCAGCTGGGGCACGCCGACACCCGCGACGATGCGGGTGGTGCAGATGCTGCCCGGGCCGATGCCGACCTTCACGGCGTCGGCGCCCGCGTCGATCAGGGCGCGCGCGGCGTCATGGGTGGCGACATTGCCGGCGATGATCTGGATGCGATTGGATTCGCGCTTGATCCGCTCAACGACGCGCGAGACCTGGATCGAATGGCCGTGGGCGGTGTCGATGACGACCACGTCCACGCCGGCTTCCGCCAGCGCCATGGCCCGCTCATAGCCCGCGTCGCCGACGGTCGAGGCGGCCCCGACCAGCAGCCGGCCCTGATCGTCCTTGGCGGCGTGGGGATGCGCCTGGGCCTTCTCGATGTCCTTCATCGTGATCAGGCCGGTGGCTCGATAGTCCTCGTCGACGACGATGACCCGTTCGATCTTGCGGTCACGCAGCAGGGCCCGCGCCTCGTCCCGTCCGGCGCCCTCGCGCACGGTGACCAGGTCGCCCGTCGTCATCAGCTCGATGGCCTTGCGATTGGGATCGGTATCGAACCGCATGTCGCGGTTGGTCAGTATGCCGACCAGCCTGCCCGTCTTCGGATCGACCACCGGAAAGCCCGAGATCTTCCGCTTGGCCACGATGGCGCGGATTTCGCCGAGCGTGGTCTGCGGCGTGATGGTCACCGGATTGATGACCATGCCGCTCTCGTAGCGCTTCACCTCGCGCACCATGTCGGCCTGTTCCTCGACCGCCATATTGCGGTGGAGGATGCCCAGACCGCCGGCCTGGGCCATTGCGATGGCCAGCCGGCTTTCCGTGACCGTGTCCATCGCTGACGAGGTCAGCGGGATGTTCAGCCTGATGTCGCGGGTCAGCTTCGTCGAGACATCCGCTTCCGCGGGCATGATCTCTGACGGGCCGGGTTCCAGCAAAACATCGTCGAAGGTGAGCCCTTCGCGTATCTCCATGAGGAGTCTCCGTTTTGCGGGCCGCGTATCCCGCGCCGCCGGTCCGAAGTCAACCGAACGCCCGTCAGCAAAGGAAATTCTTTTATCCACGCCTCCAGTCGTGACCACAAAATCGCGGCAGAGGCTCATCCGAACGACCGCGTTGCTGGCCTGCAGACGGTGTTCTGATGCCTCCGTCCCCCCTCCTTCGAGGCGGGTGCATTGTTGGGGCCAGAGATCACGAGAAACTCGCTCGTGATTAGCGCGAGGCAAAGATGGCTAGCAAAGCTCGGCGAGCCAAGTTGAAGCGGGAAATCGAGCTGCAAGAGCTCGAAAACCGCCTGTGCGACCTTCGCTGGGAGCGGAAGTACATTGGTGTCTACGCGACGGGGCGATTGGTCCTGTGGCTCTTGCTCTCGTTCACCACACTCGCAACCCCACTATGGATTCCGGCAGCCATCCGCTTCGTGAGGCGGCTGCTAGGCATCTAAATCCTACACATGTGTCGGCGAAGGAACGGCAAGGCCCGCCCGGCCTTATCGTCACGATAAGAACAATTGGCTTGCCGGATGCGGCGCCCACCCCACATTTGGCGGACCCATGGTTCGAATGCTCATCAGCACCGCCCGCCGTCTCGCGCTCAAGATCGCGAGCTATGGCGTGATGCACCTGGTGGTCGCCATCCTCGTGGCCTTCGCCATCACGCGCGACTGGCGGCTGGCGCTGGCGGTCGGGGTGGTCGAGCCCTTCTTCCAGACCATCGCCTATTCGATCCACGACCGCGTCTGGCACCGGATCGAACGGCGGCGGATGCTGTCAGGGCTGGAAGAGGCGTCCGAGGCCTTCACCGCCCGCCTGCAGATCATGGCGCCCGAGGAGCAGACGCGGGCCCACGGCCAGTGCGGTCATAGCCACGCCCTGCCCCGGTCGCTGAAACAGATCGCGCTCAAATCGGTCACCTACGGCCTGATGCATTTCGTCGTTGCGGTGACTGTCGCCTTCGCCCTGACGCGCGACTGGCGGATATCGCTGGCCATCGGCATCATCGAGCCGCTGGTGCAGACGGTCTTCTTCACCCTGCACGACCGCATCTGGACCCGGATCGAGGCCCGCAAGGCGGCGCGGGCGGCGGGGATGGTCTCGGCCTAGCGCCGGTTCATAGCCACGAGGAAGACCTCGGCGCTGTCCTTCCGGCTCGACTCCGGCTTGACATATTTGACCGTCTCGAACTCGGCGCGCAGCCGGGCGAGCACGCCCCCCGCGTCGCCGCCCTGGAAATTCTTCGACACGAAATGCCCGCCCGGCTTGAGTGTGCGGATGGCGAAGTCGGCGGCGATCTCGATCAGGGCGATGATCTTCAGGTGGTCGGTCTGGCGGTGGCCGACGGTGTTATGGGCCATGTCGGACAGGACCAGATCGGGCGCGCCGCCCAGCAGGTCCATCATCTGCTGGTCCACCCCGGCATGGGTGAAGTCAGCCTGCAGCATGATGGCGCCGGGCACCGGCTCGACCGGCAACAGGTCGACGCCGACCACCGAAATCGCCCCCCGCTTGACCGCCACCTGGGCCCAGCCCCCAGGCGCCGCGCCCAGGTCGATGACCCGGCTTCCCTGCCGGATCAGGTGAAAACGGTCGTCGATCTCCAGCAGTTTGAAGGCGGCGCGGCTGCGCCAGCCCTCGGCGCGGGCGCGCTCGGACCATTTGTCGGACAGCTGGCGCTTGATCCACTGCTGGCTGGACATCGACTTGGTGTCCGCCGTCTTCATCTTGGTGCCCATGCCGCGCCCCGCGGCGGTCCCGCCCGAGGGCGGGCGCACCATGCGGCGGCGTTCGGGCTCGGGTGGATCATCGGACATGGGCCGCTAATGCCCGTCTTGCGAAGGCTTGGGAATAGCGCGCCTTGCCGCTATCGTCGCCCGCCATGTGTAGCCAGTATCAGATCAAGCTGCCGCTCCACATTGTCGAGGCGTCGTTCAGCCACACGCGTTTTCCCCTGCGCTTTCCCCGGGGCCGACCGAACATCGAGCCGCGGGATCAGGTCACCATTGGCGACGCCGCCATCATCGTGACCGGCGAGGACGACGCCGCCAACCTGCTGACCATGCCCTTCTCATGGAAGGGGCCGAACGGACGGCCTGTGTTCAATTTTCGCTCCGACGGACGCCGGTTCGAAGACGCCCGTCGCTGCCTGGTCCCGGCTTCCGGCTTCTTCGAGTTCACAGACCCCCAACCCGGTCAGAAGCGCAAGACGCGCTGGCGCTTCGCCCTGGCGGGTTCGGACTGGTTCTGGATGGCGGGCATCGTCCGCGACGGCGGCTTCGCCCTGCTGACCACTGCCCCCGGCGACGACGTCACCCCCTATCACGACCGACAGATCATAGTCCTTCCGCCAGAGCAGGGCCTGGACTGGCTGACCCTGTCGCGGCCCGCCGCCGATCTGCTACGCCCGCTTCCCAAAGGCGCCCTGCAGGTCGAACGCGACTTTTCGCCGCCCGAACTGTTCTGACGCTTCGGGGTTTCACCTGCCATGCGCCGACTGTAAGAGCGGCCCAACGCAAACAGGAGCCGCCCCATGGCCGACCAGACCCTGACCTTTTCACTCGACACCGGCGACGGCGCCGATCGCGACGTGGTCATCAAGCTTCGCCCCGACCTGGCGCCCGGCCATGTCGCCCGCATCACCGAGCTGGCCGGCGAAGGCTTCTATGACGGCGTGGTCTTCCACCGCGTCATCCCCGGCTTCATGGCCCAGGGCGGCGATCCGACCGGCACGGGCACCTCGGGCTCCAGGAAGCCCAATCTGAAGGCGGAGTTCTCGAAAGAGACCCACGCTCGCGGCGTCTGCTCCATGGCCCGCACCTCGGACCCCAACAGCGCCAACAGCCAGTTCTTCATCTGCCTGGACGACTCGTCCTTCCTCGACGGCCAATACACCGTCTGGGGCGAGGTCATCGAAGGCATGGACCACGTCGACGCCCTGCCCAAGGGCGAGCCGCCCCGCTCGCCGGGCAAGATC
>JALYPS010000359.1 GCA_030856285.1 Pseudomonadota bacterium | reverse complement strand
CACGACCTATGGACACGCGACTACACCGGCGCCGCCTCCATCTTCGGCATGGTGATGCAGGGCGGCGACGAGGCCGCCGCCCACGCCCTGATGTCGGCCCTCGAACTCTTCGGACTCGGCTACTCCTGGGGCGGGTTCGAAAGCCTGATTACCCACGAGACGGGCCAGCTGGCCGCCCGCAAATCGCCGCCCGTGCTGGCGGGCGAGCTGCTCCGCCTGCACGTCGGGCTTGAGGACCCAAACGATCTGCTCGCCGATCTCGAAGCCGGACTGACCGCCTGGCGCGCCGCCCTCAGCTGACCGGCGCAGACCCGCCGACCGGCAGCCGCGTCACGATCCAGCCCGCCAGCAGGGGCGCGGCGACGGCGGCGATCTGCATCCACAGCGGATGCGGGATCATCATGATGTTGGCGATGCCGCCCACCACGATCAGACCCGCGATGACCCAACCGGCCCAGCCGGTCCGGGATATGCGGCGGGCGACCCAGCCGCCGGCGATAACTGCCGCGAACCACGCGAACACCACCCAGGCCTTGGCCGCCAGCGACGCCGAGGCCACCATCTGTTTGAGGTCTTCAGGATCGGCCGGATCGAGCCCGGCGGGCGGAGGCATCGCCGCGTGGCCCGCCATTTCCAGCGCCATCAACACGACGAAAGCCACCACCACGCCGGCGACGATTCCCAGAATAGTTCTCAGCATCAGACGTCCCCTCCAGAACATTGTCGGGCGACTGTAGCGGCTCGAACCGCCGCCGATACCGGAAAATCGATCCGCCGACCGTGGCGCGCCCAGCAGGACTCGAACCTGCAACCGTCCGCTTAGAAGGCGGGTGCTCTATCCGGTTGAGCTATGGGCGCCCGATGGCTGTGGCGAGCGTTAGCCGCCCTGACCCCGCGGCTCAAGCAGTGAGCCGCCGCGCGGCGAGCGGTACCCGCCCTGTGACCTAGTGCGTCCAGGGCTGTTTGCGGAAGGTGGCGAAATTGTCGGCATAGGCCTTGAGGATCACCGGCGGGTCCTGCGGCGTCTGCAGGCGGAACGGGATGCCGTGCCGCTCGGCATAGGCCACCGCCTCCTCGGCCGAGTCAAAGCTCAGCCGCACCTGGCCGTTCATGTCGCTGGAGCTGGTCCAGCCCATCAGCGGATCGATGGTGCGCGCTGACGCCGGCTCGAACTCCAGCCGCCAACCTCTGGACGAGGCCTTGCCGGACTGCATCGCGGTCTTGGCGGGGCGATAGATGCGGGCAAGCATGAACAGTCCTCGTAGCGATGACGGGCGGGCCCGCGCGGAGCCCAGATACCGCGTGGTCGGCGCCGGGTCCAGCACGCGGCGCGCGTCCCCGGCGTCTCGAGACCAGATTCGAAACGGCTCCTCGTCGCCGAGTGCGGTGACGCAAGCCGCCCGAGGCGAATCAAGTGCAGATTGACGGACGACCTTGTTCTGGAAACCGCCGATGACCGCCGCCGTAGCTGAAGCTGAGCCGGGCCACCAGGCCTACAGCCGCCTCTCGATCATCCTGCACTGGTTGATGCTGGTCCTTCTGGCGGCGGTTTTCGCCTGTATCGAACTGCGAGAGAACTATCCCCGCGGCAGTGACATCCGCGAGGGCCTCAAGACCTGGCATTTCATGCTGGGCCTGTCGGTCTTCGTTCTCGTCTGGATCCGGCTCATCGCGCGCTGGCGGACGCCATGGCTGACGGCGGATGCCGGCTGGACCCGGTGGCCGGCCACTGCGGTGCACGTCGCCCTGTATGGCGGCATGATCGCCATGCCGCTGCTTGGGTGGCTTGTTCTCAGCGCCGAAGGTGACGTCATTCCCTTCTTCGGCCTGTCCCTGCCGCCGCTGATCGCTCCAGACAAGGACCGGGCCGAACAGCTCGAGGAGTTGCACAAGACGATCGGCGAAGCCGGCTACTGGCTTATCGGCCTGCACGCCCTCGCCGCCGTGGTCCACCACCATGTACTGAAGGACGGAACCCTCCGGCGCATGCTGCCCATGCTTCGGTGACGCCCGGGCCCCTGCGGCCGCAACCGTCACCCGGCCGTCGCGTAGGGAAGATTATGGTCGGAGTGAGAGGATTCGAACCTCCGACCCTCTGGTCCCAAACCAGATGCGCTACCAGGCTGCGCTACACTCCGGCGGCGGGATTTGGCACACTCGACGCCGCGCCGCAACGCGTGGTTTGGCTATTCGGCGAAGAAGGGGTGGCTGACCCGGTCGCCGGCCTTGGCCCCGATCTCGTCGGCGCGGCCTGCGCGCAGCTCCAGCACGCCGCTGGCGGGTCCATTCGAGGGGATGATCGCGTCGGACTGGGGGGTCGCATTCTTCGCGATCGAGACGATCCGGCCGCGCGGGTCGATATAGATGATGTCCAGCGGGCTGGGCGTGTTGCGCATCCAGAAGCCGCGCTCGGCCACATCGGGGAACTGGAACAGCATGCCGCGGTCGTCGGCCAGGGGTTCGCGCTCCATGAGGCCGCGCTGGCGTTCGGCGTCGTCGTCGGCGATCTCGACCATGAAGCGGTGTTCGCCGCTGGAGGTGGTGATGGTCAGCGGCTCGAGCGGATCGCCCTTGGCGTCACGCGGCGCCCCCGCCCCGGCGCAGGCCGACAGCAGCACCAGGCCGGACAGGGCGCCCAGAAGTCCACGACGGTTCAACATTGCCGATCCACCCTCACTGGGGCGGATGGTTCATCCGCCCGGTCTGATTTCCGCGACCACCAGCCCCTTGGGGCCCTCGGCGAATCGCACCGCGACTGTTTCGCCGGGCAGCAGGTCATCCAGCCCGCAACGGCGCAACGTCTCGACATGGACGAAGATATCCCCCGGTTCGCCGTCGCGCACCACGAAACCGTAGCCCTTGGTGCGATTGAACCATTTTACGACCGCGGCCTCCATGGGCTCGCCGGACGTCAATCCCTCAGGATCCGAACCGGCGTGGGCCGTCTGCCGAAGACTTTCGTAGCCGGTGCGGCGCGGTATGGCGACCAGTTCGGGGTCGCCTTCGCCGAGGTCGTGGACCTCCGTGACCTGCCAGCCCTTGGGCCGACGGGCGCAGTCGCAACTGATCGGGGCGCCCTCGGCCGCGACATCGCGCCCGGCGTCACGCAAGCTCGAGATGTGCAGAAGCACATCCTTCATGTCGGTCAAGCTCGGGTCATCCGGCACGATGAAGCCGTATCCCTTACCGGGATCGAACCATTTCACCCGACCCGCAATTCGGACCGTCGCGACTGTCTCAACGCCCTCGTAGTCCGACACAGCCTTCCCCCTGCCCGTTGGTCAGTACGGGCGGCGCTTGTTTAACACGGTTCTGTGAACCCCGGAAAAGCGAAAAACGCCGGTTTCGCAGCAAAAGCGAAATGAATTCGCTCAGATGCCCTCTGCGCCTCGGTCGAGCAGCAAACGAATCTTTCGAACCAGGTCGGTTTGCCGATAGGGTTTGGCGATCAAATCCAGTTCCGGACGCTGACCGGCGTGGTCCCGGGCCCGGTCGGCCCAGCCCGTCGTCAGCAGAACGGGCGTCCCGGGCCTCAGTCGTGTGACTTCGGCGGACAGACCCACGCCATCCAGATCGCCCGGCATGACGATGTCGGTGAACAACAGGTCGAACGCCAGACCCGCCTCCGTCATCGCGAGGGCTTCGGCGGCGTCGCCCGCCGTGTGAACCACAAACCCCGCATCGGCCAACAGGGTCTTGCCCATGACCCGAACCTCGGCATTGTCCTCGACCATCAGAATGATGGACGCGTCGACGGGGTCATCGGCCGGGAGCGGGGTTTCGGGCATGTCGGACCGGATAATCGTCGTCGTCCGGGATACGGACGCAGCAGTGCAACGCGCCTGACCCGGAAAGGCTCGGCCTCACACACGATCGGCGATGTCTGGGGAGGCTCCGGGCTGGCAGTCCCTAGGGGAATCGAACCCCTCTTTTCAGGTTGAAAACCTGACGTCCTAACCGATAGACGAAGGGACCGCTGCGCGGAGAGCGGGCGATATAGCCGCCGATTCCGGACGGTGCAACCCTTCTCCTCCCCATTCTTCCTGCGAATGGGGAGGTGGCTCGGAGGCGCAGCCGACGAGACGGAGGGGCGATCGGAAGACCGATCACGCCATCCGCGGATCGGCCACGTCCTCGATCTCGAATTGCACGCCCTTGCGGCCGTTCCAGTCATCGGCCTTCAGCCGCCCGACCACGCTCAGCCCGCCCTGTCCGGAGAGGAGCGACTGTCCGCCGGGCAGGTCGGCGCAGCGCCAGGCGATAGCCTTGACCGAAGCCCCGTCGGCCCCGACCAGCCGGCACCGCACATGGCCGCCGTTCATGGCCACGGCGTCGCGCGCCTGCACATGCTCCAGGGCGAACAGCGGCTCGGGATTGGCCGGGCCGAACGGCGCCAGCTGCTCGAACTGTTCGAACAGGGCCCGCGTCGCCGCGCCGGCGTCGATGAGGGCGTCGATCTCGACCCCGTCCAGCGCCTCGGCGGCGGCCTGCTCGCCCGCCATCCGCCCGTTGAGGAAGTCGCGCAGCCGGTCGATGTCGCCGGCGCGGACCGTCAGGCCGGCCGCCATTGCGTGCCCGCCTCCTGCGATCAGGACGCCGCTCTCCCACGCCGCCTGAATCGCCTTGCCCAGGTTCATACCGGGCTGCGAGCGGCCCGAACCCTTGCCGAGGCCGTTCACCGCGTCAACGCCAATCACCACCACTGGCTTGCGCCAGCGTTCGCGCAGCCGCCCGGCGACGATGCCCACGACGCCGGGATGCCATTCGTCGCCCGCGATCACCACCACCGCCGAGCCGTCGGCATGGGCGCCGGTCGCCTCGACCATCCGTGTGGCCTGATCGGTGACCTGCCTCTCCACCTCGCGTCGGGCGATGTTCAGCGCGTCCAGCTCCTGCGCCAGCGCGGCAGCCTCGGCGGGATCGTCGGTCGACAGCAACCGCGCCCCGAGGTCCGACTTGCCGATCCGGCCGCCCGCGTTGATGCGCGGACCAAGGATGTAGCCCGCATGGTTCGACTTGGCCGGCCCCGGCTCGGCCCCCGCCGCCGCCAGCAAGGCGCGCAGGCCCGGATTGCCCCAGGCCGACATCACTCTCAGCCCGAGGCTGGTCAGCGCCCGGTTGAAGCCGGTCAGGCCCGTGACGTCGCAGATCGCTCCCATGGCCGCCAGATCCAGCCACTGACGGATGTCGGGCTCTTTCACATCACCGAACATCCCGCGCCGCCGCGCCTCGCGGTTCAGCGCCGCCAGCAGGACGAAAACCACCCCGGCCGCCGCCAGATTGCCCTGCCCCGAATTGCAGCCCGGCCGGTTGGGATTGACCACAGCGGCGCAGACCGGCGGATGCTCGCGCATCATGTGGTGATCGATGACCACGACCTTCAGCCCGATCGCCGCCGCGTGGGCCACCGCCTCATTGGCCGCCGCACCGCAGTCGACGGTGATGACCAGATCAGCGCCCGAGGCCTTCAACGTGTCGAAGGCCCGCGCGCTGGGTCCATAACCTTCCGTGACCCGGTCGGGCACATAGATCGGCAGCTCGGCGCCCAGGGCCCGGAACCAGCGCACCAGCAGGGCGGCGCTGGACGCGCCGTCCACGTCATAGTCGGCGAACACATGGATCGACGCCTTCGCCTGAAGCGCGTCCAGGATCGCATCGGCCGCAGCATCCATGTCCATGAAGCTGGACGGGTCGGGGAACAGGGCCTTCAGGGTAGGCGTCAGGAAATCCGCGCCCTGATCGGCCCGCACGCCTCGCGCCGCCAGCGCCCGCGCCAACGGCTCTTCCAGCCCCAGCGTCTGCATATGGCTGCGGATCAGGCCGGCCTCGGCGGGCCTCTGCCGCCATTCGCGGCCAGACAGGGAGCGGGAGACGCCCAGAAACGCCGGCGCGCCGCCCCCATCCGCCATCAGAGGGGCCGGAGGGTGCGGATGCGCTGGACGGTCCGGGTCGAGGAATCCATCACCAGCGTATGGGTCGAGACGAAGCCGTCGGCGACCTTGACCCCGTCCAGCATGGCGCCCTTGGTCACCCCGGTGGCGGCGAAGATGGCGTCCTTGGAGACCAGTTCGTGCAGGTCGTATTTGCGGTCCAGATCGGTGACGCCCGTCTTGGCCGCCCGGGCCCGCTCGTCGTCGTTGCGGAAGATCAGCCGGCCCTGGAAATGGCCGCCGACGCATTTCAGAGCCGAGGCCGCCAGCACGCCTTCCGGCGCTCCGCCCGAGCCGAGGTACAGGTCGATACCGGTTTCCGGCTCGGCGGTGTGGATCACGCCCGCGACGTCGCCGTCGGTGATCAGCACGACCTTGGCCCCGACCTCGCGCAGGGCGGCGATCAGCTCGGCGTGACGCGGGCGGTCCATGACGCAGACGGTGATGTCGGACGGCTTCACCCCCTTGGCCGAGGCCAGCGAGCGGACATTGTCCTGGGGCTTCATGTCCAGATCGACCGTGCCGGGCGCAAATCCGGGCCCGATGGCGATCTTGTCCATATAGGTGTCGGGCGCATGCAGCATGCCGCCGCCCGGCGACATCGACAGCACGCACAGCGCATTGGCCATGGCCTTGGCCGTCAGGGTCGTGCCTTCCAGCGGGTCGAGGGCGATGTCGATAGCCGGGCCTTTGCCGGTGCCGACCTTCTCGCCGATGTACAGCATCGGCGCCTCGTCGCGCTCGCCTTCGCCGATCACGATCTTGCCGTCGATATCGAGGCTGTTCAGGGCCGTGCGCATGGCGTCCACCGCCAGCTGGTCCGCCGCCTTCTCATCGCCGCGGCCGATGCCGGCGTAGCTGGCGATAGCAGCCAGTTCGGTCACCCGAGCTGCGTCAGCCGCCAGGGTCGAGGCGTAGGGAGCCGGTTTAGCCATGAGGTGTCTCCTGAGACGATGGTCCCCGGATTCTGCCGTCCGGGCGAGCGTTG
>JALYPS010000327.1 GCA_030856285.1 Pseudomonadota bacterium | reverse complement strand
TGCCAGTAGGAGATCGGGATCACATTGCCGAACCGGCTCTGATAGTCGCTGCGCACCTCGTCATACGGCCCGATGTTCAGGGCGATCGCATAGGTGTTCGGATTGGCCGCGCTCCAGTTCCAGGTGGTCCAGCCGTCCTCGTGATCGATTGTGCCCATGAACCGCCCGTTGGAGGGCGCCGACAGGTTTGACGGCACGGTGATGTGCAGATCCACCCGCTTCGGCTCGGCCAGCGGATGGTCGATACAGGGCCAGAAGATGTCACAGCCCTCGGGCTGGACGGCGGTGGCGATCCATGGCGATCCGTCCGCCGTCGTGGCCCAGACGAAGCCCCCGTTCCACGGCGCCTGGGGCGCTACGCGCGGCGCGCCGGCATAGGCGATCCGCACCGACACCGTCCCGCCGGCGGCCAGCGGTCGGGCCAGCGGAATGGTCATCCGCCCCTCCGGATTGCTCCAGCCTCCGTCACCGGCGGGAATCTCGCGCCCGTCGACCTGTACCGAGGACACGGTCAGCAGGGTGTCCAGCTCGACCACCACGGCCGTCAACGGCGCCGTTGCGGTGAAGTCCAGTACGGCGATGGCGGCGATGGTTTTCGTCTCGGGCATGACCCGGATCGACAGATCGGCCTTGTCGAACTGCATGGCCAGCTGTTCGACCGTGCGCGGCTGGTCGGTGCCCAGGGTGAAAGCGGTCGATTCGCGGACCGGTACGGCCTCGGGCGCGGGAGAGGGGCCGGGCTCCACATAAGCCGGCGACTCCGAGGTCATGACCATGTCGCCGGGACCGGCGGCGCAGGCGGCGAGGGCGAACATGAATGCGCCCGTCAGGGCGGCGCGGCAGGCTTTGAAGGACACGGCTGGCTCCCCGGGACGAGGCCCGCAGCCTAAAGGCGACGGCGGTCCGTGCAACCCGTAAGCCTCACAGGCCATGCGATGACGAACGGCGGCCTTGATGTCCGGACGGGAGTTAGAGAGTCCCGAAAGTCCGCTTATGGTCGTGATCGGCAACGCCCTGCACAGTGAAGGCGTTATGCCTCAGCCGCGCTGTCGGGAGAACGTGTGACGAGCCTCAAGCCCCTTCAACCCATTATGGATGCAGCGCTGGACGCGGTGATCGTCATTGATGCGCGCGGAATTGTATGCGCGTGGAATCGAGGGGCTGAGGAGACTTTCGGTTGGTCGGACGCCGAGGCTGTCGGCGAACCCATGGCGAAATTGGTGGTGCCCGAACATCTGCGCGAGGGCCACAACCAAGGCATGGCGAGGTTCCTGAAAACCGGAGAGGCTCACGTCATCGGCAGACGCATCGAGATTGACGGTCTCCACCGGGACGGCCGCGTGTTCCCCGTCGAGCTGTCGATCAGTGAAGCCGAGCTCGCCGGAGAACGCCTGTTTATCGGTTATCTCAGGGATATTACCGAGCGTCGGCGAGCAGAAGTAGAACTGCGAGAAAGCGCCCGCCGCCTGGCGGGAGACGAGGCGCGACTGCGTTTCCTGGACGACCTGAATCGCGCGACTGCCAACCTGGCCGACGCCGACGACATACTCGTCAACACAACAAGAATGCTCGGGGAGCATCTGCAGCTTTCCTGCTGCGCCTATGCCGACATGGATGACGACGAGGACGGGTTCACCATCCGCGGCGACTGGAGCGCGCCGGGGTCGCCGAGCATTGTCGGTCACTACCACTTGGCGGATTTCGGGGTACTGGCGGTCAAGAACCTGAGCGCCGGGCAACCGCTCAGAGTGAACAACAATCTGGAAGAGTTGGCTCCGTACGAAGCCGCCACCTTCCAGTCGATCGGCATCACCGCGACGATCTGCATGCCGCTGGTCAAGGACGGCCGTCTCCGCGCCCTCATGGCCATTCACGACAAGGTCCCGCGAGTCTGGACGGACAGCGAGCTGGCGCTATTGACCGAGGTCACCGAGCGATCTTGGGCGCATGTTGAGCGCGTTGGGGTTGCGGCGCTGCTGCGAGATAGCAACGGCCGCTTTCAGGCTGCCGTGCGAGCGGTCCAGGGCGTGCTCTGGACCAACGACGCGGAAGGCCGAATGGCAGGGGAACAGCCGGGCTGGTCGGCCCTGACCGGCCAGACGCGGGAGGAATACGTGGACTACGGCTGGGCCAGCGCTGTCCATCCCGAGGATGTGGAAGCCACGCTGGAGGCCTGGAACGAGGCTGTGGCTGAGCGCAAACCGTTCATCTTCGAGCACCGCCTCCGGCGCCATGACCGGACGTGGGGGACGTTTTCTATCCGCGCCATCCCCACCTTCGACTCGGATGGATCAATTCTCGAATGGGTCGGCGTCCACACCGACGTGACCCTCCACAGAGCAAACGAAGACGCTCTGCACGACCTCAATGCCCACCTTGAGCACCGTGTAAGCGAGGCCTTGGCCGAGCGGAGGCTTCTGGCGGAACTCGTCGAGGGAACAGATGCGTTCGTGCAGGTGCTCGACACGGACTTCCGCTGGCTGGCGATCAACAAGGCGGCCGCGATGGAGTTCGAGCGGATCTTCGGGGTTACGCCGCAGACGGGGCAGTCGATACTCGAAGTTCTGGCGGACCAGCCCGAGCATCAGAGCGCCGTCCAGACGGTCTGGGCGCGAGCTTTGGGGGGCGAGGAGTTTACCGAGACGGCGGAGTTCGGCGATCCCGGCCGCGCCCGACGCTTTTATGAGATGAAGTACAATGTCCTGCGGGACGCTCATGGCGGGCAGCTGGGAGCCTACCAGTTTGTCTATGACGTCACCGACCGGATCCGTGAGCAGGAGAGGTTGGCCCGGGCCGAGGAACAGCTGCGGCATGTGCAGAAAATGGAGGCCATGGGTCAGCTTACGGGCGGGGTGGCGCATGACTTCAACAACCTGCTGACTCCGATCCTCGGGGCGCTCGACATGCTCGAGCGCAAGGGGATCGGCGGAGACCGCGAGCAGCGCCTCATCGCCGGCGCGCTTCAATCAGCCGAACGGGCCAGGACTCTTGTCCAGCGCCTGCTGGCCTTCGCTCGCCGACAACCGCTACAGGCGACGGCGGTCGACGTCGGGGAGCTGATCTCCGGGATGGCCGATCTCGTCTCCAGCACGATCGGGCCGCAGATCAAGGTTCTGGTCGAAATCGAGCCGGGACTTCCGCCCGCCCAGGCCGATCCGAACCAACTCGAAATGGCTCTGCTGAACCTGGCGGTGAATGCGCGCGACGCGATGGCTGAGGTCGGGGTGCTCAGGCTCACGGCGGATCTTGCCGAGGTCTCCCGCCGCGACGCCGGCGGTCTTCCGCCGGGCCGCTATATTCGGGTCTCGGTGGCGGACACCGGGACCGGAATGGACGAGGCCACAATCGCCCGTGCCACCGAGCCGTTCTTCTCCACGAAGGGCATCGGCCAAGGCACCGGACTGGGCCTTTCGATGGTGCATGGGCTGGCACAGCAACTTGGCGGCGACCTGCGTATCCGCAGTCGCCCCGGACTGGGCACGAATGTGGAACTCTGGTTGCCCCGGAGTGAGGAAGCCGTCACGAGTCCGGACGCGCCGCCTTCCACCCGGGCGCCGGCGATTCAAAGAGGTTCCGTCCTGCTGGTCGACGACGAAGACCTCGTCCGGGCCAGCACCGCCGATATGCTCGTCGACATGGGTTATGACGTGCGGGAAGCCTCATCCGCCGAAGAGGCCCTCTCATTGATCAATGATGGGCTGCGCCCCGGCATCGTCATCACCGACCATTTGATGCCGGGAATGACGGGTGTGGACCTCGCGACGGCGTTGCAGACCCTGCTTCCGGGTATTCCCGTGCTGCTCGTATCGGGCTTCGCGGAGCATTCGGGGATCGATCTTCATCTCCCGCTCCTTTCAAAGCCGTTCCGCAACTCCGATCTGGCCGAGAGCATAGCCGCCTTGCTGTGAGGGGCGTCGTCGCAAGGTCCAGCCGCGCAAACAAAAAGGCCGGCGTCTCCGCCGGCCTTTCGAATCCTGATGCTGTCGTCCGATCAGGCGGCGGCTGCTTGCTCGGCGATCTTCGCCTTGACCTGGCGCTTGATGCGCTGGGCGGCCAGCGACAGCTGCTCGTCCTTGGCCTTGACGATGAACGGGTCCAGACCGCCCTTGAAGTCGAGGGTGCGCAGGGCGGCGTTCGAGATACGCAGGCTGAAGGTCTGGCCCAGGGCTTCCGAGGCGACCTTGACCGTCTTCAGCGACGGCAGGCAGCGGCGCTTGGGCTTGACGTTCGAATGGCTCACGCTGTGGCCGACCATCGGGCCGATACCGGTGAGTTCGCAGCGACGCGACATCTGACTATCCTTGGGCAGGAGCGGGCCGCAAACTGAGCGGACGCATGAAACAGAGGCGCGCAGGGATGGGGTCCCCGCGCGAGAGGGGGCCGTATAGTGGAAGTCACCGCGTCCCGTCAAGGCTTGAGGCGGGTCGCAGGCCGTTCAGCCGCCGTTCAATTCCCGCCATATATCGCTTCTATTCATGCGGCGAAGCTCCGCCGTTGAAGGTCCGCGCCATGCAGTCGTCCGCCCTGATCCGTCTCGTTCCCGTCCTCGCCGGCGCCCTGTTGCTGGCCGCGCCCGCGACCGCGCCTTTCGCGGGACCGGCGGCTCCCGCCCAGTCCGGCCCGCCGCCGGTCCTGGCCGGCTACTGGGAATACACCACCAGCGCCTTGGGCAATCGCGACACCGAAACAAAATGCGTCCGGCCCAGCGAGATCAACCGCTTCTTCGGCGGCCTGTCGACGCGCCACTATCAGTGCACCTATCCGGTCCGTGTGGTCGGAAATGGCAACGCGCGCTTCGAAGGCAACTGCACCAGCCGGAGCGGCCGGCGCGTTCGCGTGCGGCTGAACGGGACCTATCAGCCGGAGCAGTTCAGCTTCCGCGGCGGCGCCTCGATCCGCGCCGCCGGCGTGGGGAGCCCCTATATCCCGGCGACGATCAACGCCCGCCGTCTGGCGGCGCAGTGCCCGGCCGGGGCCGAGTATTTCTGAGGCGAACGCGCCGCCAGCCAAGCCAGTTGACATAAATCTACATATGTAGATTTATTGGGTTGATGAGACGATCTCGCGCCCTCTCGCCGGCTGCTCGCCGTGTTCTGGCCGCCCTGGCTCGCGCCGGAAGCGCCGGGCGGCACGGCTACGACCTGTGCGTCGATGCGGAGATCAAGTCGGGAACGCTTTACCCTCTTCTGATCCGGCTTGAGACCCAGGGCTATCTGGCCGCTGAATGGCGAGCGCCCGAAACGCCCGGAACTCCGCCCCGGCATGTCTATCAGCTGACAGCGCAGGGCCGTCGCCTGGCCGCGGAAAACCCGGTGGCGAGCGGGGCGGGCGACGCGCTTCCCGAAGGACTGCCGGCGTGAACCGGCTCGTCGATCTGATATTCCGCCTCGCGCAGGGCCTTCTGCCCCCACCGATGCATCGGTGGGGCGTGGCCGCCGTCCGGGAGGCCCAAGGCATTGATCGACCTGGCGCGGCGCTGATGTTCGCGGTCGGCTGCCTTTTCTGGGCAGTCGGGGAAGCGATCCGGTTCCAATTTTCGAAATTGACATCGCAAGCGGAGGAAGCCGTGAATCTCGCTGATGGACTTGGGCCGCGTGGAGCGGCGGTCGGGTGCGGGCTGGGAGCCGCCGGCCTCGGCCTCGCCTATATGGCGGCGGGCGGCGCGCCGGCCTCGTATCTGATGATCAACGCGGCGGCGCTTGCGTTCGGCCTGGTCACCCTGTGCATTTTGGTTCTGGCCGACCGGCGGACGCATCTGGCCCCGGGTCCGGTCAACCTGCTGCTGGGCCTGATCCTGCTGGCGGTCAGCCTTTGGGGCGTCACCGCCGGCGGCGTCACCCGCTGGGTGGCCCTCGGACCTCTGATCATCCAACCCGGTCTGATGGTTGTGCCGTTGATGGCAGTGCTGTTCGCCCGCTCGCGCGATGACCTGTCGCTGGCCGGGGTCGCCCTGGCGGCGCTGGCGCTCGCGCTGCAGCCCGATCGCGGGATGTCCGGCGCGCTCGCAGCCGGCCTTGCCGTCCTCGCCTTCGCCCGCCCGGACCGGCTGACGCTCGCTGCGGCGGGCGCCTCCGTTCTCGGGCTTGGTGCAGCGCTGATGCAGCCGGACCCGTCGCCGGCCATGCCGTTCGTGGATCAGATCCTCTACTCATCCTTCGCCATCCACCCGCTGGCGGGCGCGGCTGTCGTGCTGGGCTCGGTGCTGCTGGTGGCGCCCGCCTTGGCCACCCTTCGGGCGAGGGGCGTCGAGCCAACAGCCTGTGCGGTTTTCGGCGCAGTCTGGGCGGCGATCGTCGTGGCGGCTGCGCTGGGCAATTATCCGACGCCGGTCGTCGGGTACGGCGGCAGCGCGATCGTCGGCTACTTTCTCAGCCTCATCGTGTTTTCCCGTCGCAGCCTGCAACCGGAGCCAGGTGCGGTTGAGGTGGCGAGGCAAGCCGAAGACGACGGGCCCGTGCTGTACGCCGGACTGTCCTGAGGCGCACCCACCGACAGGCAGAAGGCCCGGGATCGCTCCCGGGCCTTCCTTTTCGTTCGGCGATGCGCGTGGCTATCAGGCCGCTTCGGCTTCTTCCGCAGCTTCTTCCGCAGCTTCGGCGGCTGCGATGACGGCCTTCTTGGCGCTCAGCGACTTGGAGAGCAGCTGAACGGCCGCGTCCTTGTCGATGCGGTTGGCGGCGGCGACTTCGCGCGCCATGCGGTCCAGGGCCGATTCATAGAGCTGGCGCTCCGAATAGGACTGTTCCGGCTGGCTGTCGGCGCGGTGCAGGTCGCGGACCACCTCGGCGATCGAGATCAGGTCGCCCGAGTTGATCTTGGCTTCGTATTCCTGGGCGCGACGCGACCACATGGTGCGCTTGATGCGGGCGCGGCCCTTCAGGGTCGTCAGCGCCTTGGTCACGACGTCGTCGGCGGCCAGCGAACGCAGGCCGGCCGTCTTGGCCTTCTTCGTCGGGACGCGCAGGGTCATCTTCTCGTGGTCGAAGGTGACCACATAGACTTCCAGCGACATGCCGGCGACTTCCTGGACCTCAACCGCCGCGACCTTGCCGACGCCGTGCGCCGGATAGACGACCGCGTCGCCAACCTTGAATTCCAGTCCGGTCTTGTTCGTCATGTCATTCCTTTCCCGGCGCAGGGAGGGCGAGACGCAAACACCGAAGACACCTGTGCGCTCTCCGAAGACGGTTTCCCGTCGGCGGCGCGGCAATTTCAGGCTTCAACTGCGGAAACGGATCACCAAACCTCTGGCCGACTCCGCCTTCGTGGGCGGAGTTCTGTCGCAAACGCGGGCGGCGCGAGAAAATCGCTTACCGCCCGACCCAATGACAGGAACCTATCACAAAATTGCAGAAATTCAAAACGTCCACAGCGTCAGTGTGCGGAAGGCTGTAAATCCGAACCGGATCGGGGCAGGGCGCCGTTCACGGTCCAAACGGCGCCGGCGAGCGCAAAGGCCAGGGCGCACGCGACCCATTCACCGCGATCGCCGGGCGACGCCAGCAGCCGCGGTGAGTGCACGAGGAATATCCACGAGACGAACATGGCCCCGACCAGCGCCGAAGCGGGTCGCGCCAGCACCCCGGAGGCGATAGCCAGGCCGGCTGCGATATTGGCCGCGCCGGTGAACAACGGCCAGACCTGACGGCCCGGGATCCACTCGGGGATCATTCCGGCGATGGCCTCCATATACATCCAGTGTACGGCGCCGAAGAGGATCAGCATGGCGCCGACCGCAATCCGCGCGGCGATCGTGACCCGTTGGCGATCCGGTAGAGCGATCAGCAGTGCGGCCGAGGCGATCCCCAGGACCTGCATCGCGGGCACCCAGGCCACGGCGTTGCCCGCATCGGCCGCCAGAGCCGGCGCCCGGACCATCAGGTTCACCGCACCGGGGATCAAGGCGAGGATCAGCGCCGCAATCTTCGCCGTGCGCGGCACGGCCAGCAGGACGCCGAGGGCCAGTAACTGGACGCCCTCGATCCACGGCCAGGGCGGACCCGCGTCCGGTACGGGAAAGAGGCCGTCGATGACATGATTGAACGTCAGGGCGATCACGCCGAAGCCGGCGATCCCCGCCGCCAGCATCAGCCGGCCCGGCCTGCCGAGGTTCATGTCCAGATAGCGCATGGCGACGGCCCTCCCGCCCGCATTACATCACGGTGAGAGCAAATCCGCGCACGAAACCGCGTTCAGGACCCCTTGCCGGGCTTCTCCGAGAAGTATTTCTCGAACTTGCCCGTCTCGCGCTCGAACGCTTCGGCGTCGGCGGGAGGCGTACCCTTGACCGTGATGTTGGGCCAGACCTTGGCGTAGTCGGCGTTGACCATCAGCCATTTTCCGTCGGGCTCGTCCTCGGTGTCGGGCTTGATGGCGTCGACCGGACATTCCGGCTCGCAGACCCCGCAGTCGATGCATTCATCCGGCGCGATGACGAGGAAATTCTCGCCCTCATAGAAGCAGTCGACCGGGCACACCTCGACGCAGTCCATGAACTTACATTTCACGCAGGCGTCGGTGACGATGTAGGTCATGGGGCGGTAAAGGGCGCAATCGGCTGGCGGGAGGGGCGGGCAGCGCAAATGACCCCGCCGGGGGTTGCTGTCAACCGAGGGGTTGCCGCAGGCGGTAAAGGCCACGCGCCTCTTCTGCCGGACCGCGCCGCTCGCCGAACGCCTCTACCGTTAGATCAATCAACCGACCGCCGAGGGCGAATACCAGCCCATCGCCGACGTGGACGGTGCGCGCGGGCTTGTCGAGGCGGGTCTGGACGCCGTTGTGGGTCAGCCGCACCGCGCCGCGCTCGACCATCGCGGCGGCCAAGGTGCGGGTCTTCGCGAACCGCGCCCGCCACAGCCAGACATCGACGCGGCAGCCGGCCTCACTCAGGGTCAAGACCTCTTTCCCACTCCACAACCAGGAAATTCGGGGCGCGGCGGTATCGGTCGGCCTTGTCGCCTGCTGTGGTCGGTTCGGGTTCTGAAAAGTGGCGCAAGGCAAAGCCCTGATCGAGAAATCCCTGCATGTAGACACCCAGGGGACGGTGCCAGTTGACTACGGATATGCCTCGCCACTCCGACCGCACGGGGCGTACGTCCATATAGTGATCGATGCAGAAACGCCGTGTGCCGTCCGGTTCATGCGTCCATCCCGAGGGCACGGCGGCGGTGTTGAAGCTCTGCAGATTGGCGACGAGCACCCGGCCGCCCGGACGGACCACCCGCCGGGCCTCGGCCATGGCGGCCGCCAGGTTCGGAATGTCGATCAGCGACAGGTAGAAGGCCGCCAGATCCACCGAGGCGTCAGGCAGGTCCAGCGCCTCGGCTCCCGTGACGCGATAGTCGCCGGCGGGGTCCAGAGCGCGGGCCCGCTGGATGAGAGCGGCGGTCGGATCGACGCCGATGGCGCTGATGCCCCGATCGCGCATCATCCGGCAGAATCGACCCTCACCGCAGCCGATGTCTACGGCGGTTTTAACGGAGCCGACATCAAGCCGCGCCAGCATGGGCGCGTCCAGCACGTGCCGCCGCCCCCAGTCGCCCTCGTCGCCGATGACATCGATCCAAGCCTTCGCCGATTGGTCCCAACCCTGCGTCACGCGTTTTCCCCGGAAATGCTCGCGATCCTCAACCTATAGAGCCTTGGCGCGACGGCGGCGCGGCGGACGCCGTCGTTTCGTGTCTATCGATGGCTCTGTCAGGGCTGACAAGGCTGCGAACGGCGAGTCCTTCACCGCCTTAGGCCTGTCATCGCGGTCGGGCTTCTGCGCGCGCGACCACTTCAACGCCGTCGTCAAAGCCTTCGCCTCCTCCAGCGAAACGCCCAGCGCCGCCAGATCGGCCTCCGTCAGCACGCCCTTGCCGACCGCCTGCCTCTCGGCGAGCGACTCCAGCAGTTCCACCCCCGCCACGACATTGCCGACGGCGCGCACGCTGAACGCCGACAACAGGCGCGGCGAGGGCGGGGGCGCGGGCAGGGCGGGCAGGGCGGTCAGGGCGGTCG